>JAICSD010000058.1 GCA_025937075.1 Vicinamibacteria bacterium
GATGTCGACCGGCGCCTCGCCGTTCGCCGCGCGCGTCCGCGTCCGCGGCATCGTTCAGGGCGTCGGGTTCCGCCCGTACGTGTTTCGTCTCGCGCGGCTGCACCGTCTGGCCGGATGGGTGCTCAACGAAGGCGGCGGCGTCGAGATCCACGTCGAGGGAGACGAACGGGCCGTCGACGCGTTTGTCGATGACCTTCGCGCCAATCCTCCGCCGGCCGCGCACATTGCCGCCATCGAGATCCTCCGCGACCGCGTCGACGCGCTGACCGGATTCGAAATCCGGCACAGCGAGCCGGCTCGTCAGCCCACGACGCGCATCTCGCCGGACCTGCCGATCTGCGATGCGTGCCTGCGCGAGATGTTCGACGCGGCCGATCCACGCGCGCGCTATCCCTATATCAACTGCACCAACTGCGGACCCAGATTCTCTCTCGTCCGCGGGCTGCCATACGACCGCGCGCGTACGACGATGGCGGCATGGCCGCTGTGCGAGTATTGCGCGGCCGAGTACCAGGATCCCGAGAACAGGCGTTTCCATGCGCAGCCCGTCGCGTGTCCGGCGTGTGGGCCGCAGTATCGACTGACGGGTGACGGCGCGGACCGGAGGGGCGACGATGCGATCCGTCAGGCGGCGACGATGCTCTGCGAGGCCCGGATCCTTGCAATCAAAGGCATCGGCGGGTATCACCTCGCGTGCGATGCAGCCAATGCCACGGCGGTGGGCGAGCTGCGCGCGCGCAAGTACCGCAAGGAGCAGGCGTTCGCCCTGATGGTGCGCGATATCGCCACGGCCGAGCGCACCGTCCACCTGACAGATGGAGCGCGTGCCCTCCTGTCGTCACTCGCACGCCCGATCGTCCTCGCTCAGGCTCGCGACGGTCTGCCCGGCGTGGCGCCAGACAATCGCGATCTCGGTGTGATGCTTCCGTATACGCCGCTTCACCACTTGCTGTTTGCGGCGGGCGCACCCGGGCGTCTCGTGATGACGAGCGGCAATCGCTCCAGTGAGCCGATTGCGTACGCGGACGACGATGCGCTGGCAAGACTCGAGGGCCTGGCGGACGCGTTTCTCATCGGCGAGCGGCCGATCGCGCGGCGTGTCGACGATTCGGTGGTCCGCGCGGGTGCGCTCGGTCCGATGGTGCTCCGCCGGTCGCGCGGCCTGGCGCCGGCCGCGGTCGCGCTGCTTCCCGCAACGCGTCCCATCCTTGCGCTTGGCGGGGATCTCAAGAACTCGATCACGCTCGTCGTCGACGGGCAGGCATATGTGAGTCAGCACATCGGCGATCTGTCCCATCTCGATTCGCTTCGCGCGTTCGACGAGACCATCCACGATCTCCTCTCGATGTACGAGGTTCGGCCCGACGACCTCACCATCGTGCACGATGCGCATCCGGAGTATGCGTCGACGGCGCACGCCGCGACGATGGCGGCGACGCGAATCACGAGCGTCCAGCACCACCGCGCGCACATTGCAAGCGTGCTCGCCGAACGCGGCGCGCTCGACGAACGTGTTGTCGGTGTGGCCTTCGACGGGACGGGTTACGGCGACGATGGGAGCATCTGGGGAGGAGAGCTCTTCGTGGGCAGCGTCCACGCCGGCTTCGAGCGAGTCGCGCATCTCCGACAGGCGTTGCTCGCGGGCGGCGACGCCGCGGCGCGTCATCCCGTCCAGGCCGCGGCGGGCTTCCTCCACCAGTTGTCGGACTTGCCCGATCTGACGAAATCGCCTTTCGAGTTCCCGTCCCGCTACGAGCGGGCGTGCGCTGTGGTGCGCAGCGGCGTACGCACGTTCGCCACGACATCGGCCGGACGGTTGTTCGACACCGTCGCGGCGCTCCTGGGATTCACGCGTTCGATCACGTTCGAAGGGCAGGCGGCGATGTGGCTCGAGCACCTCGCGCGCGGCACAGAGGGGGATGGGATTGAGCTTCCCTGCGCGTTCACCGGCTCGGAGATCGACTGGCGCGAGACATTGAAGGCGGTGATCGACGCGCGTTTGCGTGGTGTGGCTCCCGAGTCGATCGCGCGCGGATTCCACCGGAGCCTCGCGCGTGCGACTGCCGATGCGGTTTCTGTGATGGCGCGCACGTCAGGCGTGGAGATCGTCGTCCTCTCCGGTGGCGTCATGCAGAACGATCTGCTGCTGCAGGATATTCACGACGCACTCGCGCTCACGCGCACCCCCACGCGCACGCCCCTTCAGATCTGGGTCAACCGCGACGTTCCGCCGAACGATGGTGGTATCAGTCTCGGCCAGGCCGCAGTGGCGGCGTGCACTGCGTGATGGCTCGATTGGCCAAGAGCCCATGGCGCGCCGGTGTTTCACGTCGGCGCGGCGGGCTTGCTCAGTGGATGACCTCGTACGTCGAGCTGAGCCTTTCGAAAACGTCGCACAGATCAGGCACGGACTATGAACGTCGTACAGACTATGAAGCGATTCCTGAAATGGAGCGCCGTGATTGCGAGCGTCGCCGTGGGCGGCACTTTCGCGTTCCGCGCAATACAGGTCGGACGCATCAAGCTGAAGAACGCCCTCGGAGAAGCCGAGGCGGTGGCCGACCAGACACGGGCCGCTCTCGAGCAGACGGAAGCGGCGCTCCGCACGGCACGGACGGCTATCTAGCGCCGCGCGGCCACACGCGCCTGAGCTCGGCGGCGCCGTCCTTCGAACAGCATGGGAGCGGGGCCGTGATCGCGGCCCATGTGTGTCGCGATGGCCCGCAGCGCGTGCGCAAGCACGCGGCGGTCCGGCGTCCGTAGATCGGCGATCCCTTCGAGGAGGCGTTGCTGCGCCACGTGTGGCGCGCCGCGGATGATTGCGCGCCCCGCGTTCGTGACCCGCAGCTCGACCCGCCGGCGGTCGTCGCGCGCCCCGGCCTTGGCGACGAGCCCACGCTGTACGAGCCGCTGCACCACCAGAGAGACCGAGCTCTGGTGCGTAAAGGTGCGGGCGGCGAGCTCCCCAACCGACATGCCCGGCGCGGCGCCCAACTCCTCGAGCACGAACAACTGCGCCCCCGTCAGTCCGAAGTCGTGCTGCGCAGCGCCGGCCGACGCGCGCAGAATCTGCACGATGCGCCGAAGGGCGTCAATCGCGACCCGGACGGTCTCCTCGGGATCGTGCGCGGCGCGCCTCGGCATGGTCGGCCATCCTACCATCGAGCCCCGCTTCGTCCCTCCGTCTTGACAAGCGCCTATGCGTTCCATACCGTAGCGTGCCATTCGCGGCGGCGTATCCGCCGCGCATTTCATTCCGGCGTCTCGTGCCTCATAGACTCTGGCCCCCGTCGCGCCCGCGGGCGCGGTTGCATCAGGTTGTTAGGAGGAGAGACCATGCCGTGCACCCATCGTCTGCCGCTCCCGTCTGACGGGAGAGTTCTGCATCGTGTCCTGACGTGTATCGCAATCCTGCTGTTGACGGCCCTGGCAGGGCCAGCTTCCGTCGGCGCCCAAGTGCTGTACGGATCCCTCGTCGGCAATATCACCGATGACACGGGCGGCGCGCTGCCCGGCGCCACTGTGACGATCACCCAGACGGAGACCGGCGCGTCCCACGAAGCGGTCACCGACAACTCCGGCGCCTACCGGTTCTCCACCGTGCAGCCGGGCACGTACACGATCACCGTCAAGCTCACCGGGTTCCGGACCTTCACGCGGGAGCGGGTGCCCGTCACGCTGAACAGCGTCACCCGAGTGGACGCGCCGCTGCAGGTCGGCCAGTTGAGCGAGAACGTGACGGTCGCTGCCGAATCCCCAGTGCTCCAAACCGATCGCGCGGAAGTGCGATCGGAGCTGAAATCAACCGAGCTTGAGAACCTGCCGGTCTCGATGAACCGCAACTATCAATATCTCTTCAGGGTGCTCCCGGGATTCACGCCGCCCGCGGAAGCGCACTCGGTTCCGTCCAACCCGTCGCGTGCGCTCGTGTTCAACGTCAACGGCGCGAGCCGCAGCTCGAACAACATCCGCATCGACGGTGTGAGTACCACGAACATCTGGCTGCCGCACGTGGCAGCCTACGTTCCGGCGCTCGAGTCGCTGGAAACCGTGAACGTCGTGACGAGCAGCTTCGACGCGGAGCAGGGGCTCGCCGGCGGATCGGCGATCAACGTGCAGATCAAGAGCGGGACGAATCAGCTGCGCGGATCGGCGTTCGAGTACCACACGAACGAAAAGCTGCGGACGCAGAACTACTTCGCCCCTCCGGGCACGCCGAAAGGAAAGTGGCGCTACAACCAGTACGGAGGGACGCTGGGCGGTCCGATCGTCCGGAACCGTTTGTTCTACTTCGCCAGCTACGAGGGCACGCGCGATCAGCAGAATCTGACTCGAACGTTGTCCGTGCCTACCGCGGCGGTCCGTGCGGGTGATTTGCGCGCGTCATCGACGCCGATTTACAACCCGTTCACCGGCAATCCGAATGGCTCCGGGCGAACGCCGTTCGAGAACAACATCATCCCGGCAAGCATGATCGATCCCACGGCGCAGAAGCTCCTCTCGCTCCTCCCGATGCCGAACCTGCGTAATGCTGACGGCTCGATCCCCGAGACCAACAACTACTTCGTCCAGGCGCCGTTCGTCCTGAACCGCTGGACGCTCGACAGCAAGGTGAACTGGAACGCGAGCGGGAAGCTCAACGTCTTCGGACGCTTCAGCGTCCTCGATTTCTTTACCGAGAACGGCACGAACTTCGGCAAGGAGCTGCAGGGCCAGCCGCTCGGCAGCAGCAACCCGGGAACCGGTGAGGGGAACACGTACAACGTGTCGGCCGGCGCCAGCTATACGCTGACCAACAATCTCGTCATGGACGCGCACGTCGGGTTCGTGCGCATGAATACCGGCGTGCAGCAGTCCGACATCAGCGAGAACAAGGGACTAAACGTCCTTGGGCTGCCCGGCACGAACGGCCCGAACTTCTATGAAGGCGGCACGCCGCTCTTCGACCTCGATACGTATGGCGACTTGGGTACGACCGATACCTTCATGCCCTATTTCCGGAGCGACGATCAGTATCAGACCGTCATGAACGTCAACTGGCTGAAGGGGCGGCACAACGTCCGCTTCGGGACCGACATCTACTATCAGGCGCTGAATCACACGCAGCCCGAGATCAGCGGCGGCGACAGCTTCGGCGCGCGCGGCGGATTCCGCTACCAGGGCGGCCCGACGCAGATTCAAGGCGGTCCCGGCGGGAACCTGTACAACGGCTTCGCGTCGTTCCTGCTGGGCGTGCCGAATCGGATCGGCCGCCTCAAGCTCGTGGAGCCGTACACGACGCGCAACTGGCAGTACAGCCTGTACGTACGCGATCAGTGGCAGGCCTCGTCGAAGATGACGATCTCGTACGGAACCAGGTGGGAGTACTTCCCCGTGCCGACGCGCGCGACGCGCGGGCTCGAGCGGTACGACGTCAACACCAATCAGATGATGATTGGTGGCGTCGGCTCGGTGCCGAAGGATCTCGGCGTCAAGGTGAGCAAGACGCTGTTCGCGCCGCGCGTAGGCGTCACGTACCGGCCCACCGAGCGTCTCGTGCTCCGCGCGGGCTTTGGCATCACGAACGACCCGTACGCGCTCGCGCGGCCGCTGCGGACGAATCATCCGGCGGTGCTGAACCTGCTGCTCGATGCGCCCAACTCGCTCGCGTTCGTCAGCCGCACTGCTGACGGGATCCCGTTGATTCCGGATCCGGACCTCGGCAACGGCCTCGTTCCGGTGCCGAGCCCGATCACCGTGTTCACGCTGCCCGACGAGTTCACGCGCGGACAGATTCGCTCCTGGAACGTCGCGGTCCAGAAAGAGCTGAAGTGGGGTTTCACAGGCGAAGCGGCCTACGTGGGTACGCGGCAGATCGATCAGCTTGGCTTCCGCGAATTGAACTGGTCGCCTATCGGCGGCGGTCAGGCGGGACGGCAGTTGAACCAGCGCTTCGGGCGCACCGGACAGACGCGTCTCATCGCTCCGATTGGCGACAGTCAGTACGATGCGCTGCAGACGCGCATCGACCGCCGCTTCGCGAACGGGATTCAATTCGGCGCAAACTACACGTTCTCGAAGTCGACGGGCATTGCGGGCAATCCAAACAGCGACGGCGCGCTGCGGATCAACATCCCCGAGTACTACGATCTGAACAGGTCGCTCAGCGACTTCGATCGCCCACACAACCTGAACATCACGAGCATCGCCGAGCTGCCGTTCGGCCCCAATCGCCGGTGGCTGAACGACGGCGGCGTGGTGTCGCAGATCGTGGGTGGATGGCAGGTGAACAACATCCTGAGCTTCTACAGCGGCACGCCGTTCAGTGTCACGGCGTCGGGGACGTCGCTGAACGCGCCGGAAAGCGACCAGCGCGCCGACCAGGTGAAATCCGACGTCGAGATCCTCGGCGGTATCGGCCGCGACAACGCGTACTTCGATCCGCTCGCGTTCAAGCCCGTGACCGAGGCGCGCTTCGGAACGGCGAGCTTCAACAGCGTCCGCGGGCCGGGCGTCGCGTCGTGGGATCTCGGCGTGTTCCGCCAGTTCCAGTTCCACGGCACGATGAACCTGCAGGTCCGCATGGAAGCGTTCAACGTGACGAACCGTCCGCGCTTCAGCAATCCCGGCGCGAACGTGTCGAACCTGCGGCTCAACCCCGACGGCAGCGTCCGCGATCTCAACGGATTCGCCGTCATTACGAGCACGCAGGACGGCAGCGAACGTCAGATTCGGTTCGGCGTGCGGCTCGGGTGGTAAACGGCCGCACGCACTTTTAGGGGGTCAAATTCCCCCAGATCACCGTGGTGGGGTCGACGTTGTTCCAGTCGGCCCCCACATCGACGAGGCCGTTGCCCCAGACGACAGCGTCCGCCCACAGGTGCGGATCATCCCAGACAACGTCCGCTTGGTTCCCCCAGATCACGGTGTTGCCCCAGATCACCGTGTTGCCCCAGATCACGGTGAGCGCCCACGCGTCGAAGTTGTAGTACGCGGCGTTCCCCCAGATCACCGTGTTGCCCCAGATGACCGTCTGGCCCCACGCCAGCGACGTGCCGTCGATCGTCGTCGAGGGATCGATACCGCCTGTCAGCCACCAGGCGCCGGTGGGCAATGATCCGTCCACCGAGGCGGCCAGCTGCATGGCGCCGTCCGCGTTCACCTCGCCAGCGCCCTGCGTGAGGGGATCGACGCCGGGGAGCGGAAGCGCCGAGAACTCGAGAATGGCCTTGACCGCGTTCGGCGTCAGCGGCTCCTTGAAGCGCTCGTTGTGCGCCTCGAGCATCAACGCCACGACGCCGCTCGTTACCGCCGCCGCCATGCTCGTGCCGCTCAACGTGAAGTATTCGGCCTTCTTGTTCCAGCCCAGGCGGCGGCCGGGCCACTCGGCATAGAGCGAGCTCCGAAGCGCGGCAGGCGCGACGAGGCGGTGGCCCGGCGCAACGACATCGGGCTTCGCGGCGCCGTCGTACCACGTTGGTCCGCGCGAGCTGTATGACGCGACCTGATCGTCGAGCCGCGAGACGGTGGCACGCGTATCGATCGCCCCGACGGTGATCGCCGACGGAGCATTGCCAGGCGACGTGATGCCCGCGTACCCCTCGACGCCCGTCACCGGATTCCTGCCGAAATTACCCGCCGACGCGACGACCACGATCCCCGAACGCACCGCTGCCTCGACGGCCTGCACGAGCGGATCGGTCTCGCGCGGCTCGTAGATCGGGTGGCCGAGGGAGAGATTGATGATCTCGATCTTCAGCCGCTCGCGATTCTCGATTGCGAACTCGATGGCATCGATGACAGTGCTGGTCAGACCGGCGCCCGTGCTGTCCAGGACCTTCAGGCTGATGACGCGCGCCTTGGGCGCGACGCCGCGGTAGACGCGCACTTTGACGTGATGCGAGTGGCCGGCCGCGTCCGTGCGATCCACTTCCCCTTGCGACCCTTCGCCCGACCCGGAGATGAGCCCCGCCACGTGCGTGCCGTGTCCGTAATCGTCGAACGGCGCCACCTTCCGCGGACCGTTGTCGAAGACGAACTGCGTGTCGTGCTCGCCGCCGTCCAGATCGACGCCGCGCTCGAGGCCGGAATCGATGACCGCGATCCCGACGCCTTTCCCCGCGGGTCCGTCCTTGTCGTCGGTGGCATCGAGGCCGAGCGTTTCGAGAAGGGCGCTGGGCGCGACGACCGCCGCATCCAGTTCGGCGTCCGACGTCACCACGGCATCCGCCGAGACGTTCAGGACATCGGGGTCGGCTTCGAGCGCATCGAGATCGTCTGGATGAACCGTCGCCGAGAACGCATCCACGACGGCGTACTCGGAGCGAATCGCGTCGCCATGCGCGCGCCGCTTCTCGACGGCGGCGGCATGATGCCCTGGTTTGGGCGTCACGATCACGCGCACCATGCCGTCGCCGCGCGCGCTGCGGAGCCGTTCCAGTTCGCGATCGAGCTTTCGCGCGCGCTTCGAGGGCGCACCAGCGCTCACCGCGCCGGCGTCGAGCGATGGAAATGCGGCCGCGGCGATGAGGACGAGCGCGGACACCACGACGACTCGAAGCCCGTGTGGCTTCGCAGGCGAGCTCATAGCTGTCACCCCTCTTGCACGACGCTCACAGCAAGCGCGCCGCCATCGTTCGACGCGTCCGGCGCGGCGCCGCAAGTCGTTTCGCGGGCAGGCATTACGGCAAGGAGTGCGTGAAGGCTCGCGAACGATTTGCGCCGCCGGTGCCACGGAACGGAACACGCGCGTGTCCGAGGACGGCACGCGAGCGGAGCGCGCGAGGGCTGGGTCCGGATCCGTTCGCAAAACGATGAATGTCGGTGTGGCGTTTCGGCACACGCGCGTCATGGCAGCATCGACCACCGCCACTCGCCTCGGCGCCGGCGCCCCTATCGGGCGCGATCGGGAGTGGACGCTCCTCGCGCCGCAGGTGTATCTCGGCTGCGTCACCATCGCGGGCCTCTCGGTGCTCGCCGCCGCAGCGCTCTCGATGGCAGCGGCGCCGCCCGACTTGCGGTTCGTGGTGTTTGCCGCACTCACGATCGCGAGCAGCCAACTGATGCTGCGGATGCCGGAGATTCCCGTCAGCTTCTCGATCTCCGACATCTTCACGTTCGCAACCGCGCTGATGTTCGGGCCGGGCGCTGGCGCGATCGTGGCGGCGATCGACGCGGCCGTGATGTCGTCGCGGCTCGTCAGAAGTCAGCGCTCCGCGACGCGGTACCTCTTCAACGTCGCCGCGGCGGCGCTCGCGATGGCGCTCGCCGCGAGCATCTTCTTTCTCCTCAGCCATACGCCGCGTCTGGCCGACAACCCCGCGGTCGTCATCGCGCACGTCGGATCGCTCGCGGCTTTTGCGACGGCGTACTTCGTCCTCAACACGGCGCTCGTAGCCGTCGCGGTGGCGCTCGCCGGGCGGCAGTCACCCGTCCGCATCTGGCGCACGCACTTCGTGACGTTGTGGCCCGGGTACGCCGGCGGCGCGTCGGCCGCGGGGCTGGGCCTGTTTCTGCTCTCGACGCAGAACGGCGACATCCGTCCGCTCGCGTTCGTGCTGCCGATTCCGTTCATTCTCTACGTGACGTTCAGGACCGCGGTCGCGCGGATGCAGGACGATGTGGCGCACCTCACGCGCATCAACTCGATGTATCTGGCGACGATCGAGACACTCGCCCAGGCCGTCGACGCGCGCGATCAGGTCACGCACGATCACATCCGGCGCGTCCAGAAGAACGCCATGCGCCTGGCGTGCGAGGTGGGACTGCAGGACGATCTGCAGCTGCGGGCGCTCGAAGCCGCCGCGCTGCTGCACGACACGGGGAAGCTCGCGATTCCGGAGCACATCCTCAACAAACCCGACAAGCTGACGCCGGCCGAGTTCGAGATCATGAAGCGCCATGCCGTCATCGGCGCGGACATCCTCTCGTCGATCGAATTCCCGTTCCCCGTCGTGCCAATCGTCCGCCACCATCACGAGAACTGGGACGGGAGCGGCTATCCGGACGGCCTGCGCGGCGAGCAGATCCCGATCGGCGCCCGGATTCTGTCGGTGGTCGACTGCTTCGATGCGCTGACGTCCGACCGGCCATATCGCGGCGCGTTCACGCCCGACAGGGCGCTCGCCGTGATCCTCGAGCGCAGCAGCGTCATGTACGATCCCGCCATCGTCGACGCGCTCCTGCGGATCAAAGACGAGATCTCGGCCGAGGCACCCGTGTCGTCAGAGGCGGGAGTCGCGAAGGCCATCGCGCATACGCATCACGCCGCCGCCGCCGATGAGCCCGTCAGCCCTGTGAGTGCTGCGACCGTCAGGCGCGCTGGACAGCTCGGAGCGCTCATCGGAGGGCAGCGCGATATCGCGGCAATCTGCCAGGCTCTCGACGCGCAGATCGCAAACTGGATCCCGGGCCTGACGCTGGTGGTCTATCAATACGATCCGCAACTCGACGGGCTTTTCGCGCGAGCTGCCGCGGGCGTGCACGAACGCGCCGTACGCGATCTGACGATCGGACTGGGCCTGCGCCTGACCGGCTGGGTTGGCGCGCATCGAATGACGATTGTGAATTCCGAGGCGGCGCTCGACCTGGGCAACCTCGCGGCGCAGCTTCGGCCCGTGCCGCTGCTGTGCCTCAGCACGCCGGTCCTGTCTCAACAGAAGCTGATCGGTGTGTTGACCGTCTACTCCACGATCGCGCGGCCGTTTGGCGCCAGCGACGTCGCGTTGTTCGAGATGCTGGCGTCGCTGCTCGCGCCGGTGCTGGAAGACGACCTGGCTCGCGGTGGTGTTCCGGCGAGCGGTTCATCCGCGGCGCACCCCGCGCACGAGGCCACCGCACATCGGCAGGTGTAGTGCGCCGGCGTCGGCCGTCACGTCACATGTCGAAGCGTGACTCGAGAAACGCAATGTCCTCGGCATCTCCCGGCGCCGAGCGCGCGGCTTTGGCGAGTGTCTTCAGCCGCAGGAGGTCCTGCTCGGAGGCGACATCGAACACGTGCGAGCGGATCTTCATCCGCGTCGCGTGCTCGGCGAGCGCGGCTGCGTGAATGGGGAAGTCGAACAGCAGATCGACGCGGAGTCCGGTCTTGACGTTGAGAAAATAGGCGCTCGATGGCGCATCGATCCCCAGGCGGACGCCAGCGACCCGGCGGTTTGCAATAGTTGCGGTAACGGACCCTGCAGCGTCGACTCGCGAGGCGAGCTCGAGGCCCCGGTCGTAGAAGATGTCGAGCATCCGATCGAGGCGGCCGCCCGGTGCCGCGACGACGAGGTCGAAATCGCGGGTGATCCTCCGTGACCCGAGCACGACGAGGGCCATTCCGCCGACGAGCACCGGGCCGAGTCCCAGCGCGCGAAGGGCGTCGACGATCGCGCCAACGGTCTCGAGGTGGTCCGGCGGGTCAGGCATCCGCGTGCCGTGCGGGATAAATCCCGGGGAGCGGTCCCGCGAACGCGCGCAGGCGCGTGACGCGGAGTCGCTCGCCGCGAAGTTCGGTGACCGCCGTGGCGTAGCGAAGCGTCTCCGTGATTCGGCGGGCGGCCTCGAGCGATTGGCCGCGGCTCCGGCCTCCCATTGCCGCGATTCGCTTTCTGTCTGTCGCGGATAGCCGGATCGCGCGCGTGCGCCCTCCTCTTCGTCCCAGGACTCGTGCCGCGTCGGTCAGCGTCATAACGGTAATATACTTAGCGCTAAGCATCGTGTCCAGTCAGCCGCAGCCACCCTTGCCGTCTGGAGCTCATCGTGGCGGCAGCCTCGCCTCCGGTAGGATTGACGCATGACGTTCTCCCGTATCCGCGCTCCGTTCTGTGTCGCCGTTGCGCTGCTGATCAGCGTCGACGTCGGCCGGCCAACTGCCCAGACGACGGCGGCGGGCCGCGAGACGTCCGCCGAGTCGGTCGCCTCGTACGCGCTCTCGCAGTTGATGCCGGTCGATCCCGAGGTGGCCGTGGGGACGCTGCCGAACGGGCTCCGTTACTACGTGCGCGCGAACGCGAAGCCTGCGCAGCGGGCGGAGCTGCGCCTCGTGGTCAAGGCCGGGTCCGTTCTGGAGGAGGAGGACCAGCGGGGCCTGGCGCACTTCGTCGAGCACATGGAGTTCGAAGGCACGCGCCACTTTCCGCGCCAGGGCGTGATGGAGTTCCTCTCGTCGCTCGGGCTGGGCATTGGTCCCGATGCGAACGCCGCGACGAGCTACGACGACACGCAGTACACGCTGCGGGTGCCGACGAATGTGCCCGGCGTGCTCGATCGCGCGCTGCTCGTCCTCGAGGACTGGGCCCACGGCGCGACCTTCGAACCGAGCGCGATCGAGCACGAGCGCGGAATCGTGCTCTCCGAATGGCGATCCCATCTCGGAGCGGGAGAACGCATCGGCGACAAGCTCCGCCAGGTGCAGCTCCAGGGATCGCGCTACGCAGATCGGACGCCGATCGGCAATCCGGACGTCATCAGGACGGCACGCCGCGAGCAGTTGACGCGCTTCTACGACGACTGGTATCGGCCCAATCTGATGGCCGTGATCGTCGTCGGCGATGTCGATCGCGACGCAGTGGTCGGGATGGTCAAGCAGCGCTTCTCGACCCTGACGAACCCGGTGCAGGAGCGTCCGCGTCCCGCCTTCGACGTGCCGGATCATGCCGGTACGCGCTACTCGATTCTGACGGACAAGGAAATGACTGCGACCGCCGTCGCGCTCAGCGACCTGCGGCCGGCACGTAACCAGGGATCCGTTGGCGGATATCGGGACCTGATGCTCGATCAGTTGTTCGAGGGGATGCTCGACGGGCGGCTCGACGAGGTCGCGCAGCGCGAGAACCCGCCGTTTCTGCGCGCTGCAGCCGACCGGCGGCTGTTCCAGACGCCCCGCACGAAGGACGAAGCGCTGCTCCAGGCGCTCGTGTCGGCTGACGGAGTGACGCGGGGCCTCGACGCGCTCGTCACCGAGCTGCGGCGCGTCGTGCTCTACGGCTTCACCGCAACGGAGTTGGATCGCGCCAAGCAGGCGATGATGCTCGGCTACGAGCGCGTGGTCACGGAGAGCCCCGACCGCGAGTCTGCCAGCCGCGCGGACGAGTACACGCGCAACTTCCTGCAGTCGGAGGCGCTGCCGACGATCTGGCAGGAGCTCGCGTTTCACCGGCGATTCGTGCCCGGCATCACGCTGGCGGAGGTCAACGCGCTCAGCCGCGATTGGTTTCCCGAACAGAACCGGCTCGTGATCGTGTCAGCGCCGGAGGTGTCAGGCGTTGTTCTCCCCGATGAGACGCAGCTCGCTGCTGCCGTGAAGAGCGCATCGGCGAAGGGAATCGAGCCCTATGTCGACGCGGCGGCAGGGAAGACGCTGATGGAGACGCCGCCGCAGCGCGGCACCATTGTCGACACGAAGCTCCGTCCCGAGGCGGGCATCACGGAGTGGACGCTGTCGAACGGCGCCACGGTCGTCCTCAAGCCGACCACGCTGAAGGAGGACCAGATCCTGTTTCGCGCCTTCGCGCCGGGCGGGACGTCGCTGGCGAGCGACGCGGATTTCATTCCGGCGCGCGTAGCCGACGAGGTCGTGTCCGGCGGAGGCGTCGGGCAGTTCAGCGACGCGATTCTCGACAAGATGCTCAGCGGAAAGGCCGTCAGTGTCACGCCGTTCATCAGCGAGCTCGACGAGGGCATGGGCGGCGGCAGCACGCCGCCCGACCTCGAAACGATGTTCCAGTTGATCTATCTCCGCTTCACGCAGCCGCGTGCGGATCAAGGGGCATTTGCCGCGCTCGCGGCGCAGGCGCGCGGCCTGCTCGCGAACCAGATGGCGAGCCCGGACGTCGTGTTCAATCAGACGCTCGACGCTGCGCTGAGCGGCGGCAGCGTGCGGCGGCAGCCAGAGACGCCCTCGACCGTGGATCGGTGGGACCTTGCGAAGTCGCTCGCGTTCTACAAGGCGCGGTTCGCGGACGCGAGCAATTTCACGTTCGTGTTCGTCGGCAGCTTCACGCCCGACGCGATCAAGCCGCTGGTCGAGACCTACCTTGCCAGCCTGCCCGCGACGCGCGCGCACGAGACCTGGCGCGACCTCGGCATCACCCCGCCATCCGGCGTCGTCGAAAAGTCCGTCGCGAAGGGGATTGCGCCGAAGAGCGAGGTGGCGATCGTTTTCTCTGGGCCTTTCCAGTACGACGATCAGCATCGGCTCGCGCTTCACGCGATGACGCTCGTCCTGCAGTCGCGGCTGTTCGACACGATTCGTCAGGAGCTGGGCGGCACCTACAGCATCGAGGTCACGCCCGACACGGACAAGTTCCCGCGCCCGCGATACACCGTTCGCATCGACTGGACGTGCGACCCCGAACGGACGACGGCACTGGTGAAGCGTGTATTCGACGAGATCGAGTACGTCCGCCAGACGTCGTTCTCGGCCGGGCAGGTTGCACGCATCCGGGACGCGCTCACGCGCGACTTCGAGCGCAACAGCGACGACAACGGCTACCTGCTGAACCAGATCACGCGGCGCTACGAGGACGGCGAGGGCGAGAGTATTGCCGCAGCCCTCGATGTTCCTGCTCAGATCGCGGCGCTGACGGGCGAGGCCATTCAGCAGGCCGCGCAGACGTATCTGAACACCGGAAACTACGTAAAGGTGATTCTGAGCCCCGAAGCCAAGTAGCCGAGGCGCTTATTCCTCCGGTGCGGACGTGCAGGAGCC
>JAICSD010000400.1 GCA_025937075.1 Vicinamibacteria bacterium
AACGCGCCGCCAGCGGCCAATCGTAGGGCGGCCCGTTATGGGCCGCCGACGAGATGTACTCTAATGACGATGCACAAGAATACATACGCCGAGCCGCTTGGAGATCGCGACCCGCTGCAGGCATTGGGTGAGACGCCGGAGAGGATCCGCGAAATCGCCTCACGCTGGACGGACGCGCAATGGAATGCTTCGTACGCGCCCGGAAAATGGACAGGCCGCCAGATTCTCGTTCACCTCGCGCAGACCGAGCTGGCGCTCACGACGCGGGTCCGGTTCGCGCTGAGCGAAGACAACTATCGGGCGCAGCCGTTCTCGCAGGACGGTTGGATGGAAACTGAACGCGATGCGGACGGCCGCACGGCGCTGGAAGCGTACCTCGCATTGCGGCGTCTGAACGTGCTGCTCTTCCGCGGCCTGACGCCGGAGCAGCGGCGCCGGCCGTTCCAGCATCCCGAGTACGGCGAGTTGACGCCGGAATGGGTGGCCGCGCAACTCGCGGGACACGACCTGCACCATCTGCGGCAGCTGGAGCAGATCCGGTAGGCAGGCCTGAAGGCCTGCGCTCAGAATTCGTACGCCGCAGGCCGCACCCGCACGCCGCACGCCGCAGCCGCACGCCGCAGCCGCACGCCGCACCCCGGCATCAGAATCCCGGGCGCAGATTGAATTCCCACATCCAGCCGCGGCCCAGCCGATCCAGCGGCCTGACGTAATCGATCTCCGCGACCGCAAAGCCGAGCACGTTCACCCGCGCGACCGCGCCCCAGCTTTTGACGAAGTTCTGGTTCGGTCCGCTCAGATGAATCGATGTGCTGCTGTCCCACGCGGCGCCGCCGTCCATGAAGATGCCCAGTTCGAGCGGCAGCGGCCCATAGAAGTTGCTCCCGCCGAACGCGCCCCACGGCGGGAAGCGCAGCTCCGCGTTCGCGACGAGCATCCGCGATCCAATCAGCCGATCGAACGCCGGACACGAGCCGTCGTTGGCCGTTCCGCATTCCGCTGAGGTGAACGACCCGTAATCGTAGCCGCGCACAAGATCCGGGTAGCCGATGAACACCGGCGTGAGCAGGCTGCTCTCTGCCCCGGCGCCGTACCGCGAGTAATAGAGCCCGCGCAGTGCAATCGTGAATGGCCGTACCGGCATCAGGTACGTCCGGAAGTCGCCGAGCGCCGCGCCGTAGGTCAGCGTGCTCGTCGTCCCCCCCGTGATCGTGGACGAGTTGCGGTTGCCGCCTATGTCGTACGTCTGGTCGTATTCGAGCCGGAACCGGGAGCCGCGAATCGGGCTCGTCGCGCCGAAGATCGAGGTGTCGTGCACGAATGCCGTCGAAGCGATCCCGAGGTTGAGCGTCGGGAACGTGTCGAGCCGCGTCGTATCCTGCGTGAGCTGCTGGCCCGAATAGTAGTCGAACAGCCGCGTCGTCACGTCGGTCTTGCCGCTGATCTGTCGCAGCCCGGTGGAGAACTCGACGCGTTCCGCGCGGCTGAACGGATACACGACCACGCCCGAGAGCCCCCTGTCGGTCTGAATCTGCCGGTACTCGTCCTCTTCGATGAGCGGATTGCCCGCCGCGTCCGAGACCAGCGCTTCCGTGAATCCGCGCACGACGTACGGCGTTTGATCGATCGACGCGCCCCAGTTCCACCGGTGCGTGCGATTGAGGTAGAACAGCGTCCCCCCGGCTTCGTCGAATCGGTTCGTGACCTGCGCGTCTCCCGCGAGGATGTGATTGCCGAGCGTGTCGCTGAACATCGCCGAGATGCCGCCGCCGACGTAGGTGCCAAAGCTGTCGACGCCGAGGCCAACCACCGGCTGCCCGAGGAAATCCAGCGACAGCTTCGGCTTGTATGGCTGCGACTCGAAATTCGCGTTCACCGGCAGGCCGGCCGCATCGTTGTGCAGGTAGGCATAAACGACGCCCTCGGCGGTTTTCCGCGGCGGCAGCAGCCCCGCATTTCGGTCGACGCCCTGCCAGAGCGGTCCGCCCGCCATCAACTCCGGAGTATCGAGTGCATAGATGTTGAACCCGTCGGTTTCGTAGACGCTGAAGACCAGCCGTGAACCCGACACCGAGAGCGCGGGGCTCAGGTCGGTAATACCGCTGGCGCCGGTGAGCAGGTTGGTGACCTCCGTCGGGGCCTCTCCGCCCGCCGGAAGTCGGTACACGTTCGAGATGCCCAGGCGGTCCGAGATGAAAAACAGCGACCCGTCGGTTCCCCACACGGGGTTGATGTTCTTCGCATCGTCGAAGCCGCCGGCCTGACGGATTTGGCCGCTGGCGACGTCGAGGAACGCGAGCCTCAGGTTGCCTGGACTCAGCCGTTCAAGGTTCGTCCCGAACCGGTCCGTACTGAAGGCGATCGTCTTGCCATCGGGAGACCACGCCGGTTGCAGCTCGGTGAACGCGTCGCTGGTCACGCGGTGCAGCGACTTCGATTCGAGGTCATAGATGAAGAGGTCGTCGTAGCCGCCAACCATCCCGGTGAACGCGATCTGCCGCCCGTCGGGCGACCACGTGGGGGTCATGACTTCATCGAGCGTTTTGAACGGGATTTCGGCTTCCTTGTCGCCGTTGTCCGCATTCACGATGGTGAGAATTGGATTTCCGGCTGAGAGTCCCGGAAAGGCAAACCGCTTCCCGTCGCGCGACCACGAACCCGACGAGTCGATGAATTCGATGCTGTCGAGATGCGCGTCGGTTGCCGTGTCGGTCACCTTTCGCAGAATCTTGCCGGTCTGCGCGTCGGCGATGTACAGGTCGATCGAGAAGAGATCGCGCGACGAGAAGAACGCGATCTTCGACCCGTCAGGGCTCAGCTCCGGGCTGGTGTTGTAGCCGCCCTTGTTCTCCGGGTTGGTGATGAGCGGACGGGCGAAGCTGCTCGCGATCTTCGTCGTTTCCGCAACGGGCCGAAACGCCGCAGCTGTGGCGTCCTGCCACTCTTGCGACAACTCCTTCGACGTCACCCCGAGCACCCGCTGGAACGCGCCTTTGTAACCGTCGCGGCCGATCGCCGTGATCAGCAGCCTCGGAATCACGCGATCGCCGTATTTGCCTCCGATGAACGCCCACAGCGCCTGCCCGTAGCGATACGGAAAGTACTTGGGGTTGTCGAGCTGATCGATCGTCGGCATCTTTTCGCGGCGCACCGACTCACGCATCCACATGGCCGTATTGGGATCGAGCGGGCCGAGCGACAGATACTCCGCCATCCCTTCGATGAACCACAGCGGCAGCGACATCGCGCCGGGCGAACCGGCGCCGGCGGCGGTCGCGCTCGTGTTCGTCATGTCGTACTGAAAGGCGTGGACGAGCTCGTGGCCGAGCACGTGATCGGTCGACTGAATCGGGCCGGCGAATGGCAGGACGATACGCCGCTTGTACGCCTCGGTTACGCCCCCCGTGCCCTCGCCAAGATCTCCTTCGACGACGTTGGTCTGGCGGAATTGCGAGCCGCTCCCGTAGAGGATCACCGCCTGACGGCCGCGCAGCTCGTGATCCATGAGGGTCGACAGGCGCGTATACCAGCGCTCCGCCATCCGGGCTGCCATACGAGCGGCGCCCTCCTCCTCGGGGTAGTAATAGATGTCGAAGTGCGGTGTCTTGAGGACCTGGAATTTGAAATTCCGGTACTGGACCTTGTTCTGGCCGAAGTATCCCACCTGCGCGGAAGCGGTTGCGGCGGAGCCGGCCACGAGGGCCGTCGCGGCGAGCAGGCAGGCTGCGATGCGGATCATCCGAGCCTCCAGAGCGATAGCAATGCGGAGGCTGCAACGAGCGTTCCGCTCCGTGTCGATGCCGGGAACTCGCCGACGTGCTGCTGCGTCTCTTTGAAAGCCCGTCATGCGCCTGCCCGGAGGTCCGGTGCGACATTCATTTTGCGTAATCCTCTTCGCCACGATGCTCTGTCCCGGCAGTTCCGGAGGACAGTCACCGTCCAGTTCCCAGTCCAGCTCGACTGACCTCGACCGTCTGATGGAACGCGCGCTTCAGCGTCGGGACATCGATCGACGGGTGCTCTCCGACTACGTCCTGGACGAAATCGAGAGCTTTGACGTCATCGGTCCAGGCCAGACGCCGCTGAAGCGGTCCCGGCGTGAATACACCTGGTACGTGCGCGACGGCATCCACGTGCGCAGCCCGCTCAAGTTCGACGGCGTCCCGATTCCTGAAGACGAGCGTCAGAAATACGAAAGCGACTGGTTGCGGCGCGAGCAGTCGCGACAGAAGCGCCGCACCGAACAGGCGGCGGAGCGCGAA
>JAICSD010000365.1 GCA_025937075.1 Vicinamibacteria bacterium
GATCCAGAGCGCCGGATTCGTGTGGCGAACGAGCGAGATCAGGCTCGCCGTCGACCAGCGCGCGATCAGCAGCCCCACACCGCTTCCGATAATCGCGATGAGCAGGCCCTCCGATACGAGCTGGCGCACCACCCGGCCGCGCGACGCGCCTATCGCGAGCCTTACTGAGATCTCGCGCCTGCGGGTGGTCGCGCGCGCGAGGATGAGATTCGCGAGATTCGCGCAGGCAATGAGGAAGACAACTCCCGTGATTCCGAGCAGGATCCAGACAGGCCGCGCGTCCTGACGCAGCGTCGATACGCCCGTCGCCGCCGGCGCGGCGATCAGCGTGAGCCCGAGATATTTCTCCCTGTCCCGCGCGTCGTAAGTGGACGGCACCGTCGCGCCGTAGATCAACGGCGATAACGCAGACAGCGCGGCGTCCGCCTGCCGGACTGAAACGCCCGGCGCAAGCCTGCCGATAGCGCCCAGGAACCAGAGCGTGTGGCGTTCGCGGGACTTCGGCGCGTTGTCGAGCAGCGGCTCCGCGCCGCGCGGCGCCGCGACGTCGAACATGCGCCCAACTTCGATGCCCGTAAATTGCGGCGGTGTGATGCCGATGATCTCGAGCGGGTGACCGTTGAGCGACAGCGTCCGGCCAATTGCCGGGTCACCACCGAACTGCCGCTGCCAGAACGCATGGCTCACGACGATCCCCGGCGAGCCGCATCCCTCGCGATCGTCGGCGGCGGTCAGCATTCGGCCGCGGAACGCGCGCACCCCAAGCGTGTCGAAGAACGATCCGGTCACCCAGATTCCCTCGACAGCCTGCACCGGGCCACCGCGCGCGAGGTCGAACGCTGTCGTGCCCCATGCCGCGATGGACGAGAAGACGGTCTGCCGATCCCGAAGCTGCTCCCACTCGGGTACGGAGAGAACCGAGTAGCGCCCGGTGCTATCGCCTGATCGTCCGCCTTTGTGAGGATCGCGCTGGATCTGCACAAGAGTCTCCGGGTCCGGCACCGAAAGAGCGCGCAGCCAGACGGCGTTCGCGATCTCGAAGATGGCCGTGTTTGCGCCGGTGCCAAGTGCCAGCGTCAGGATCGCGACGATGGCGAACGTCGGGTTGCGGCGGAGCAGGCGGAGGCCGTAGCGGACGTCCTGCCAGAGCGTTTCGATGAAGGCAATCGTATTGATGGAATAGATCTCTTCGCGGATTCGCGTGGCGTTGCCCAGCTTGCGGAGTGCCGCGGTGCGAGCCGCGTCAGGTGTCATGCCGCGCGCGATGTTCTCGTCAGTTTCCTCGGCGATGTAGGCCTCGAGCTCGCGTGCGCGCTCCTCGTCCCAGAAGCGGCGGCGGAAGAATCGCGACCAGCCCATGACGTCACTCGGCCGGCCGGAGGATGCGATTCACCGCACGCACGATCTCGTCCCACCGGTCCGTCTGCTGGACGAGCTGCGTGCGGCCGCGCGGCGTGAGGCGGTAGTACCGGGCGCGCCGGTTGTTCTCGGACGTGCCCCAGAACGACGCGATCAGGCGCCGGTCCTCCAGCCGATGCAGGGCAGGATAGAGCGAGCCGTGCTCGACCTGGAGCACGTCTTCGGATCGCCGCTCGATGGCGTAGGCAATTGTGTGCCCGTGCGCGGGGCCGATCGCGAGCGTCTTGAGGATCAACAGGTCGAGCGTCCCCTGGAGCATTTCCCCCTGTAGAGGTGGGTTCCCGCGCTTCGGCATAGTCTCTCAGGAAGATAATCTAGTGGAGTGGCCCATGTAAAGCCGCATGTGACGGCGGAACTCACGCAGAGGACGCCGCGGAGCGGAAGACGCTCACGAACGCCACTTAGAAGATCGTGCGTCGCTGCGTTCAGCGTGAGATCCGTGACCGTCCGCTGTTCCCTCGCGCGCTCCGCGTGAAATCGTGACCGCTCTCCTGAATCGCACTACAATGCCCCGATGCGTGTCGGCATTCTGGGCGGCGGGAACATCAGCGAGACGCACGCGCGCGCGGCGCTGAGCGTCCCAGGCGTGGAGATCGCGGCGGTCTGCGGGCAGAGCGGCGACAAGGTCGCGCGGCTCGCGCGCGAATACGGCGGCCGCGCGTATATGGACATCAACGGTTTCCTGTCGCATCGCCCGATGGACTTCATCGCGATTGGATCCCCGTCCGGCGTTCACGCCGAGCAGGGCATCGCGGCGGTCCAACACGGGCTGCACGTCCTCGTCGAGAAGCCGATCGATGTCACGACCGAGCGCGCCGACGCGCTGATCGCCGCAGCGGATCGCGCTGGCGTCAAACTGGGCGTCTTCTTTCAGGATCGCCTCCGGCCGGCCGTCGTCGAGATGAAGCGTCTGATCGCAGACGGAGTGCTCGGCAAGCCGGTGATCATCTCGGGACGTGTAAAGTGGTACCGTCCTCCGGAGTACTACAGCCATTCGCGATGGCGCGGAACGCTGGCGCTCGACGGCGGTGGCGCCCTGATGAATCAGGCGATCCACACCGTCGATCTGCTGCTCTGGCTGTTCGGACCGGTGGCGCGTGTTTGCGGTGCGACGGCGACGCGCATCCACTCGATTGAAACGGAGGACACGGCCGTCGCGCTGCTCGAGTTCGAAAGCGGCGCGCTCGGAACGATCGAGGCGACGACGTCCGCGTATCCGGGGTACGACCGGCGCATCGAGATGACGGGCTCCGAAGGCACCGTGATCCTCGAGCACGATCGTCTGGCTCGCGTCGACGTGCGTTCGGGCGTCGCGGCAACGAACACGGGCGCCCCTGATACGACCGCAAGCGCGTCCTCTCCTGTCGTCTCCGACGCCAGCGCACACGCGCGCGTCGTCGAGGACTTCGTCCGCGCCATTCGCACCAACACCACGCCCGCATGCGATGGGCGCGAAGGGCGTCGCAGCGTCGAGTTGATCCAGGCGATCTACAGGTCTGCCCGCGAGAAGCAGCCGGTTACCGTCTAGCCGCCACCTGCCACGTTCGAAACGCGGTCACCAACTCGCGCAGTACGGTCACCTCGTCAGGCCGAACGTCGACGAGCGGAGGACGGGCCGGCCCTCCCGCGAGGCCCAGGAGATCCATCAGGGCCTTCATCACGCTGACCTCGTATCCTTTGCGCCGGCTGCGAAGCGCATACAACGGGATCACGGCCGAGGCCATCATCGAGTCCAACGCGGCCATGTCGCCAGCCGCCGCTGACGCGTGGAGCGCGGCCGACAGCGCGGGCGCGACGTTGCAAATGCTCGACGTGAAGGCCCGCAGGCCGGCGGCGTAATAGGCCGGCACCATGTCGTCGCCGGCCCCGCCGATCCAGCGAAGCCGATCGCCCACAGCATCTCTCAGGATCTGCAGCCGCCGGATGTCGCCCTGGCCATCCTTCCATCCGATCAGCGTCGGCAGCTTCGTCAATCGTTCGACGAGCGCCGCGCCGGGATGAAACCAGTCGCGGCTGTAAATCAGCATGGCCAGCGGTGTGGCCGCCCCGATCGCCCGGTAGTACTCGACGAGCCCGTGGTCGTCGGCATTCGGGTAATACGGCGGGAAGACGAGAATGCCGGCCGCTCCGACATCCGCCGCGTTCTTCGCGAGTGCTGCGCCGAGCGCCGCGTTGAAGCCGGTCCCCGCGATGACCGGCACGCGCCCCTGACAGTCCTCGACGACCGTCCGGACGACCGCCGCGTGCTCTGCAGGCGTCAACGAGTACAGCTCGCCGGTGCCTCCGGCGGCAACGACGGCCGCGGGCGCGGGGTTCATCAGGAACCGCACGTTGGCGCGAAGCCCCTCGAGATTCAGGGACAAGTCGGGATTGAAGGGTGTGATGGGAAACGCAATGGGACCCGTCAGAATCGAACGGAGATCGTCGCGGTGCATGCGTATACGGTAACAGGCGGAGGTTGGAAGTTGCAGCCTTGCTCGGACCAGTATGGTATCGTCCGCCGCGGAAAGGAACACATGGACGGGCGCTCACGCGAACAGCAGATCGTCATCGCGCGCGTCACGCGGCGGCTGATCCCGTTCGCGTTCCTCTGTTACGTCGTCGCCTATCTCGATCGGGTGAACATTGGATTTGCCGCCTCGGCGCTCCAGCGCGACCTCGGCCTGAGCGACACGGCCTATGGCATCGGCGCCGGACTGTTCTTTCTCGGCTACTGCGCATTCGAGATCCCCAGCAATTTGATCCTCGAGCGCGTCGGCGCACGACGGTGGATCGCGCGGATCATGTTCGCGTGGGGCATCGTGTCCATCGGGATGATGTTCGTCCGAGGAGAAGCGTCGTTCTACGCGGCGCGTGTGCTGCTCGGCATCGCAGAGGCGGGCTTCTTCCCCGGGATCGTCCTGTATCTCACGTACTGGATCCCGGCGAGCGATCGCGCGCGCGTCGGGGCGCTGTTCATGATGGCCGCACCCGTTGCCGTCATCGTCGGGGCGCCCGTCTCAGAAGCGCTCCTGAAGCTCCACGGGGCCTGGGGACTGACCGGCTGGCAATGGCTCTTCGTCGGCGAAGGCGTTCCGGCCGTCGTACTGGGCGTCCTTGCGCTGACGATCCTGACCGACAAGCCCGAGCAGGCCGGGTGGTTGTCGGCGGACGAACGCGAATGGCTGACAGGCGTGCTGCGTCAGGAGGATGCCGCGAGAAACCGGCATGGGCACGCGTCCTTCGGGCGCGCGCTCGCTACTCCGCGGCTGTGGCTCGTCACGGCCGTCTACTTTCTCAACACCGTTGTCACGTACGGCATCTTTCTGTGGCTTCCGAAGATCCTGCGCGATGTCACATCCGCAAGCGGATTCCGCCTCAGCGTCATGACAATGATCCCGTTCGTCGCGGC
>JAICSD010000468.1 GCA_025937075.1 Vicinamibacteria bacterium
CAGGTCGCAGTCTGCGTTGAGGATGGATCCCGTATCCGGCTGCTCGTGGGCGTTGCGGATGTCGACGTGCTCGTCGCGAAGGGTTCGCCGCTGGACGCGCACGCGAGCGCCAACACCACGTCGGTCTACACGCCCGCTGTGATCTTCCCGATGCTGCCGTCGGAGCTGTCGACCGACCGCACCTCGCTCAACGAGGGACAGGACCGATCGGCTGTCGTCGTCGACATGCTGCTGGACGGCCACGGCACGCTCGTCGACTTCGACGTGTACGGCGCTACGGTGCGGAATCGTGCGCGGTTGTCCTACTCCGCCGTCGCAGCGTGGCTCGACGGACGAGCGGACGCGCCGGAACCGATCGCAGGCAACCGCGTCCTGCAGGATCAGATTCGCCTGCAGGATCGCATGGCAGTACAGCTGCAGTCGCTTCGCGACGAGGAAGGCGCGCTCGAATTCGAACGATCCGAGCTGCGGCCCGTCGTGGACGACGGCGGCGTCCGCGAGCTCCGGTCGGAGACCCCGAACCGCGCCAAGGACGTCATCGAGAACTTCATGGTGACGGCGAATGGCGCGACAGCGCGCTTCCTGAGCGCGCGCGGTCTCCCGTCGATCCGCCGCGTGGTGAAGACGCCGGAGCGCTGGCCGCGCATCGTCGATCTGGCGGCGACACGCGGTGCGCGCCTTCCGCCGCAGCCGGACGCGCGTGCGCTCCAGGCGTTCCTAAAGGCACAGCGCGCGGCCCGTCCGGAAGATTTCTCCGACCTCTCATTGAGCGTCATCAAGCTGCTCGGCCGCGGCGAATACGTGGCGGAGGCCGCCGGCCAGCAGAGCACGCACTTCGCACTAGCCGTGGGCAACTACACGCACTCTACGGCGCCCAACCGCCGTTTCCCGGATCTCGTCACGCAGCGGCTGCTGAAAGCCGCCATCGCCCGCCAGCGGGCGCCTTACGCGCTGCCGGATCTTGCACAACTGGCGGAGCACTGCACGCGGCAGGAGGACGCCGCCAACAAGGTGGAGCGGCTCACGCGCAAGGCGGCCGCGGCGCTGCTCCTGGCGGGCCGTATCGGCGAGTCCTTCAAGGCCGTCGTGACGGGCGCAGGCCCGAAGGGCACGTGGGTGCGCCTCACCGGTATGCCCGTGGAAGGCCGGCTCGAACGCGGATTCGAAGGGGTGGATGTGGGGGATCGCCTTCGCGTACGGCTCCTCAGCACAGATCCCAGACGCGGCTTCATCGATTTCGGCCGCGGATAGTCCTCCGACCACCGACAACCGACTACCTCGCAACTCAGCGAAGCACCGCGTTGAACAGAACGCGGAATGTTCCGAACGATTGCCCACGCCATTGAGGGCGGAACCCGATCAGGATGATGTGGCCCCGGTCGAGTTGGACATCGAGCGCAGCGGCCTTTCCATCCAAATATTGCTCCCCGACGACCAGGCCCGACAGCAGGATTGAACCGCTCGGAGGATAAACCGCGAGTACCGTGCCAATGAACCCATCGAGCGGCTCGAACACGGGACTATTGTCCACAAACACCGCGGCCAGTGGTGGCATGCCGGCCATCACCGGGCTGTTCGGATTTGACATCACCTGGACGATGCTGCCGGGCAGGAAGAAGGTGTCGGACGAGAGGCCCGCGGTCACGTTGCGTACCGGCAGCCGGAACGCCTGAATCGCCGCGAGACTCGCGCGGTTGAGGCAGACGAGCGTGCCGCCGGTGCGGACGAAGCTCTCGAGCGCCTGCATGCTGGTTCCATCGAGTCTTCCCGTGTACTCGGAGCGTACTGGCTTCGATGATCGCTCCGCGGGTTCGACGCCTTCAATCGCGAGCGTCGTGTCGTCGCCGAGCACGAGGACGTCGATCTTGCTGTTGAGACCTGGCGCAATATCCGCCGCATGCAAGCCGATCACATCGAACCCGTATTGTTCGAGGACCCAGCGCGTCCACCCTTCATCGATGCTGGGGGTCCAGGGCTGAAACGTCGCGATGCGTGGTCTCCTGATCGGGATACCGAACGGGCTGGTTCGTTCGGCCGAAAGCGCGAGCGAGTGCACGAGGGCATCCTGACGATCGGCGGCGAGGCCCCCAACGACATACCCCCGGTTGCTGGACCAGACCGTCGCGCCTTCCGACCACGCACGGTTCAGCATCCGGAACGTATTGTTCTGTGCGGGATTGAGGAAGAGCGCCGGATCGGTACCCGTAATCGAACCTGAAGGAGGCACGATCGCTGCGGCTGCAGGATTCGTGTCGAAGCCTCCTCCCGGCACGCTGTCGAACGGCGCGGCGTCCTCGCCGCCGCCATCGTACGACCGCTCGGATGCAGTGCGCACCTTCCGGTGCGCCTGGGCGGAGGCGCGTGTCGAGATGTGCCCGGCATCCAATCCAAGCGCCTTCAGATGGGCGCGCACCTCGTCGGACAACGGTGTTGAAACCGGTTTGACCTCGATCCCCATTTGCAGCGGCAGCGTCCACCCCGTCGCGTCATAGGGCAGCTCGCGCCGATCCGTTCCGCCCTGGCGGACATCCGGGTAATGCTGGACATCCAATACTTCGCGCGCGAGCGCCGCGAATTCCTGGTCCATCGGGATGACCCATGTGCGCGCCGGGTACGTCTCGCCGTCAACTTCGGCAACGTCGATGAGCTGAAAGATGCGGACGCCGCCGAACGCAAGGCGTCGGAGCAGCTCCACCGCCGCGACGGGATCGCGCTGACGCTGCGGGACGATGTACGCGTACGGCGGTTCACGCCGCCCGCGCGCAATCTGATCGCGGCCGGAGCGAAACCGGTCCAGCAGCACCGATGCCTTGTACTTCGCCGCGAACTCCAGAACGGCAATCGATGCCGTCTCGTCGTACTCGACCGCATCCCGAAGCCGCCACCATCCGGGTTTCCACGGGCTCGAATACAGGCTCCGCGGACGCAGGTCGCGCATCGCGGGCGGGAAGTCATCGATCGCGTACTCGTGCGGCGTCGCGTACTCGAAGAGCGCCGTCTCCGTCCAGAACGCGGCGACATTCTTGAACATCGGCGCGTAGTCCACGTAGCCGGGATACCACGCGTCGAAGGCCGTTCCCATGTGCGTCGCGCCAGTCTGGCCGTGTTCGTCCAGCGCGGTGGCGATCGACATGCCGATCTGGTTCACCTCTCGCGCCACGATCGGCGGCGCCTCCGTGCCGACGGGCTCGGAAAACGGGGGAATCCAGATGCGCGCGGGAAACGGGCCGGTCTGATGGTGCACGTAGACAATCTGCGGTTCCCATTCACGCCACGCGTGCTCGACGACCCGCGATTCGATCATGTTGAGCATGTAGGCGTCGCGGTTGTTGTCGTGGCCGACGTACTCCTGATAGAGGCGAGGC
>JAICSD010000534.1 GCA_025937075.1 Vicinamibacteria bacterium
CGCGCTGGCAGATTCGCGGCGAGGGAGACTGGACGCCGCCCTTGCCGCGTTGAAGAGGGGTGCCGCGCAAGAAGACTCGCTGCCGTTCGAGTTCGGGCCGCCGGAGATCGAGAAGCCGTCGCACGAGCTGCTCGGCGAGATGCTGCTCGCCGCAAACGACGCGCGCGGAGCACTGACGGCGTTCGAAACAACGCTCGTCAAGGAACCGAACCGATTTCGCGCGCTGGTGGGCGCCGCGCGTGCCGCGGCACAGGCTGGCGACACCCAGGCGGCGCGTCGCTATTACAATGATCTGGTCGCGATGTGCGCGCGCGCCGACAGCCCGGGCCGGCCCGAGCTGCAGGAAGCGCGGTCAGCGCTCTCGCGCTGACCGAACTCCCAACCTCCAACTCCCAACACTCCCAACTTCCGGCTCCCAACTCTCCTTTTGGGAGCTCGAAGTTGGGAACTGGAAGTTGGGAATTGACAGCGTCAGAACTGCAGGCGCAGGCCGATCGTCACTCGCCGCGGTCCCGGCGTGTTCGTCGTGCCGGTCCCGGAGTCGTACGAGCTCGGCGTGAACAGCATGAAGTTGTTCGCCGTGAAGTCCGTCACCGGCGCGCCCCAGTTCGGGTGGTTGAACAGGTTCGCGGTCTCGATCCGGATCTCCGGCCGGAAGCGGCCAACCGGGAAGGACTTGAACAGCGAGAAGTCCGCGTTCCACACCGGAGGACGACGGAAGCGGTTGCGGCCGCTGTTGCCGAATCCCGCGCGGCTGATGCCGGTCGGCTGCGAGAAGATGTTCACCGGATAGTACGCGTCGGTGCTCGATCCGACCGACCCCGACGACGTCGGGTCCTCGCTCACGTTGATACGGACCGATCCGCAGGCCGGGCAGTTGAGGGCCGTGTTCGTGCCGCCGATCGAGAACGGCGTGCCGGAGAACGCTGCGAAGATCGCGTTCATCTGCCAGCCGCCGAGCACCATCCCGACGAGATCGTTCCGGTTCTTGAAGACCGGGATGTCCCAGATCCCGCCCAACTGGAAGACGTGCGTGCGATCGAACCCGGACAGCGCGTAGTTCAGGTCGTACACGAGCGGGCTGTTGTAATCGAGGCCGACCCAGCCGTCCTCGTCCGCCATGTCCTTCGAGCGGCTCAGGGTGTACGCGCCCTTCAGCGCAAGTCCCTTGGCGAACGGACGGTTGATCGACACCTGCAGCGCGTTGTACCGCGCCTTGGTTCTCGCCGCCCAGTCGTTGATCGCCGTCGTGCCGGCCTGTGCAAAGAACTGCCGCGACGCATTGCCCCCGCCCGGCTCGCCGTAATTGATGTTCAGGTCCGCGTAGCCGCCGTCCGTGCGCGTGCCGACGTACGCGATCTCCGTCGCGATCTGCCACGGCCAGCGATACTCGTACGCGACGTTCCACTGCTGGATGATCCCGCGATCCACGTCGTTGGGATTCGGCGATCGCATGAACACGCCCTGCGGCAGCGGCACGTGCCCGGAGCTGATGTCGGGAAGCGGCACCGGCGGGATGCCGTTCGCGAGCGTCGTCACGTTGAAGAACTGCTCCGCGGTCGCATTGAAGTTGATGTCCTGCGGGAACGAGCCGCGCATCGGACGCGACCACGGCAGCGGGTTGATCGTGCGGCCGTAACCCGCGCGGAACACGGAGTTCTCGGTCAAGCGGTACGCCGCGCCGAGCCGGGGCGCGAAGTACATCGTCTTCAGATTGATGCCCACGTCGTCGGGGACCCCGCCGCGGCCGCCGATGAGGACGGTGTACGTGTTGTAGTCGAGGCGCTCGAGCCCGCGGTCGGCGCGACGCATCAGCGGGTAGAACTCGGTCCGCAGGCCCAGATCGAGCGTCAGCTTCGGCGTGACGTTCCACCGGTCGCGGAGGTAGACGGCGCTCTGCCACTCGCGTCCCGTTTGATCTTCCGTCAGCACGTCCTTGGCGTAGAACGACGGCAGACCCATGAGAAAGCCCGCGAACTGGTTCCAGAGCAGCGGCGTGTACCCGCTGGCGC
>JAICSD010000261.1 GCA_025937075.1 Vicinamibacteria bacterium
GAAACGGCGAGTCGAGTGGATCTGGCTGACGGCGTCGCTGCTGGCAGCCACGATCCCCGTCGCCGGCGCTTTCACACTCACGAAGATCTTCTTCGTCCGGGACCTCACGCTCGCGTTCCGATCGCGGTTTCTCTTCCTTCGCCACAGCGTCTTCGCGGGCACGTGGCCGATGTGGGATCCGTACCCAGGGAACGGCCAGTCCGCGGCGAACGATGCGCTGTATCAGCTGTTTCATCTGCCGTCGCTGATCGTGCGTCTCGCGCTGCCGGACGTCGTCGCGTTCAATGCGTGGGTCGCGCTGCCGATTCCGCTCGCCGCGCTGGGCGCGTACCTCTTCCTGCGCCGTCAGGTATCGGTACCGGCGGCGTCGTTCGGTGCCGTCGCGTTTGCCGCGTCCGGTCCCATCGTCTCGACGACGAACTTTCCGAACATGTCATGGTCGGTGGCCGCGGTGCCGTCCGTGTTCTGGGCGATCGAGCGGGTCAGGACCCGTCCGGCCGCGCGCGATGGAGCCCTGCTGGCGGCAATCGTGGGGTGTCAGGCGCTCGCGGGCGAGCCCGTCACGCTGGCGGCGACGCTGTTGATCGCGTCGGCCTACGCGCTCGTTCTGGACGCCGGCTGGCGCAACGTGCGGTTCACGATGGTGTTCGCCGCGGCGGTGATCGCGGGCATCCTCCTCGCGGCCGTCCAGTTCGTGCCGCTTGCGGCCGCGAGCCGTCTGTCGGTTCGCGGGCTGATGCGTGTCGACGACACGTGGTCGTTTCATCCGCTGGCGCTCTTCGAGCTCGTCGTCCCGCACTTCTTCGGGGACTACTTCACGTCACATCTGCGGCAGCTCGTCTGGATGGTCGCGCTCAACAGCCACCGGGAGCCGTTCTACTACACGATGTACATCGGCGTGCCGATCGCGCTGCTTGCCGCCATCGCATGTCTTTCCCGCCGTCGCCACACGCTGTTCTGGACGCTCGCGATCGTGGCCTGCACGTTCGCGTCGTTCGGCGATTACACGCCGGTCTACCCCGCGCTCCAGCGGATCGCGCCTGCGCTGCGATCGTTCCGCTTTCCTGTGAAGTACATGTCGCTCGCTGCGTTCGGTATCGCAGTGCTCGCGAGTTTCAGCCTGCAGTGGCTGCTCGAGCACGATGTACCCTCGCGCGCACTGCGACGCGTGACGATCGCCGGGGCTGCCGCCGGGGTCATCGCGTACGCGTTCATCGCCTGGTTGCTGATCGCGCCCGCAATTCCGTTACATCTGTTCTTCAGGCTCGCGGTCTGGGCGAAGGTACCGTTTCCGCTCCAGGGCGCCGAATATCTCATCTTCCGCGCGCGGCCGCTGCTGACGGCATTGTTCCTGAAACTGCTGTGCACGGCCTTTCTCTTGTGGATCGCCGGATCCGCGCGGCGCGAACGGCGCACGGCGCTGGTCGTTCTCGCGGCCTTCGCGGTCGTCGATCTGCTCGCTGCGAATTCGAGTGTCAATCCGACGATGCCGGCGGCGTGGATTGACGCGCCCGGATGGACCCAGCGCGTCGACCGGAGCGCCCATCAGCGCGTTTACGTCGGGGGACGCCTGTTCGGCGACGTCGACTCGCGCGACATCGATGCGCCGAAGTACGCGACCGGCTTCGATGAGCTCACGGATCTGGAGCGGCGATATGTGACGGTCAACGAGCTGCTCTTCCACACGTCAGGGTCGCAAATCCGCGAGTCGATTTCTTACGATCTTCCGGCGCTCTGGCCGATCCAGTACGCGCAGATGTTGACGAGGTTCCTGGACGCCACGCGCGACGAACGCCTGCGCGTCGTCGCTCGAAGCGGGGGACGCTACGTTGTGCTGCCGACACCGCCGTACCCTGGAGCGCAGCCGCGCGCGATGCTGCGCGGCGTCGAGCAGATGAAGCTCTACGATCTGAACCCGTCGGCGCGCCGTGCGTATATCGTGCCTGATGCGCTCCTCGGCCCCAGCGTCGCATGGCAGATTGAGGGTCTCTTCCAGTCGCGCTTCGATCCCGCATCGGGCGTGCTCGTCAGCGAGCCGCCTCCGTCGCCCGCCGGGAAGCCCGGGACTGCGACGACGCAGTCGGCGTCGTTCGTCGAGGATGGCGTCAATCGTGTGACCATTCGCGCGTCGCTCGTGCGCGATGGATATCTCGTGCTTCTCGACTCCTACGATCCGTTCTGGCGCGTCAGCGTGGATGGCGCGGACGCGCCGCTGATGCGCGCCAATGGGCTGTTCCGCGCGGTCCATCTCACGCGTGGTGAGCACATCGTCTCCTTTGCATATCGACCGGTAACGGTGTACCTGGGGGCAGCAATAACCGCTGTGACTGCCCTGGGATTGCTACTGTGGTGCGTGTTCGATCGACCGCGAGCATCGCTGCAGCCGGCGTGACCGGCGCGCCGGTGCTGATCTGGCGGCGCCTCTTCTGGCCGGTGCTCGTCTGTGCGCTGTCGTGTCTTCCGATCCGCGGCGTCTTCACGACGTCGAAGATCTTCTACGTCCGCGATCTGTCCTTTTTCTTCTACTCGCGGCATCTCTGGCTGCGGCACACGATTTTCGGGGGCGACGCTCCGTGGTGGGACCCGCACGTCGCGTCCGGGCAGTCCGCCGTCGCCGACGCGATGAACCAGATTTTCATGCCGCTCACGCTGGCGGTTCGCCTGCTCCCGTCCGACATCGTCTCGTTCAACGTCTGGGTGGCGTTGCCCCTTCCCCTCGCCACTCTTGGCACCTATCTCTTCCTTCGCCGCCGCTCCCGGGCTCTGACCCCCGAACGGGCTCTGACCACCCAACTCGGCAAAACCGCCGCACCTGGGGGTCAGAGCCCCGGGGCGGCGGTGGGGGCGTGCGCGTTCGGATTGTCCGGCGTGACGGTGTCGATGCTGAACACGCCGAACCTGGCGTGGTCCGTCGGGGGCCTTCCGTGGCTCCTGTGGACGGTAGAGCGCATGCTGCAGCGCGGCAGCCGGACAGACTTCGTGCTCGCCGCCGTCGTCGTCGCCTTGCAGGCATTGTGCGGTGAACCGGTGACGTGGGCGTCGAGCGGAGTCGTGGCCATTGCGTATGCCGCATGGACGGCCCGCGGCCGCCGCCTCCGCGTCGTGACGCTCGTCTGCGCGGCGCTCGTCATTGGTACCCTGCTCGCGGCGGTCCAGCTGGTGCCGACGATGATCGCCGGGGTCAGAGCACATCGCGGCAGCCTGGGGACGCCTGACTTCTGGTCCTTCCATCCGCTCGCCGTCGCCGAATTCCTGATGCCGCACGTCTTCGGCAACTACTACGACGCGTTCCTGGCGGACATCCCCTGGATGACCGTCCTCAACAGCGGGCGCGATCCGTTCTACTACTCGATCTACATCGGAACGCTGGTGTTGCTCCTGGCGACGGCCGGCCTCGCGGCGCGTCCCCGGCAGGGCGTCTTCTGGGGCGCCGTTGCGCTCGTCTTCGCGTTGATGGCGATGGGCGGGTATACGCCGTTCTATCCGATGCTGCGGCGCCTGGTCCCACCGCTCGCGTATTTTCGATTTCCCGTGAAGTATCTCGCGCTCACCGCGTTCGCGATCGCCGTGCTCGCCGCGGACGGCTGGCAGGGGATCACCGATCCGCGATGCCGCCCAACGATGGCGCGCATCTGGCGCGGCGCGGGCATCGCCGCATCGATCGCCGCCGCGTTCGTGCTCGTACCGGTCGCGGCGCACGCGTGGGCGTGGCAGCGCACGCATGATCTCGCATCGTGGCTCGCGATCACGCGTCCGGATGCCGCAGCGGATTTTTTCCTGCGACTCGCGCCGCCGCTGGCCGCGCGTGCGGCGGGCATGCTGCTCGCGGGCGCCGCGCTCCTCGCGGTCGCCATCTCCGGCGGTGTCCGCGCGCGGCACGCGGCAGTGCTGCTGTTCGCCGCGATCTGCGGCGACCTGATCATCACCAACCTCGATCTGAATCTGACGACGGACGAGACGAAGCTGCGGCCGCCAGCCGTCTACGGCCAGCTCACGTCGGGCGGACGTCTATACATCGGGGGCCGCGTGCGCGGGTTCATGAACACGAAGGACCGCGACGCGTCGCAGTCATGGAAGATTCCCGCCGAAAGCACCGCCATCGAAGGCCGGATGGAGCTGAACGCGGAGCTGCCGATGGCGCCGTCCGGCTGGGGGCTGCACGAGGCGCTGTCGTACGATCTCCCGGTGCTCTGGCCCGCCGAGTACGAGTTTGCCGTTCGAGCCTTCGAACACGCCGGCGCCAGTGAGCGCGCGGCGTTTCTACGCCGAACGGGCGTGCGCTGGTGCGTGCTCCCCGCATCACGTGTGCCGTCCGATGTTTCGATGGCCGACATCACGCATTGGGACATGCGCGTGTTCGAATGCAATCCGTCATGGACCCGGGTCTTCGTGACGACACGGGTGCGGACTGGATCGGATCCCGACTGGCAGCGCGCCGCTCTGTTCGACGCCGAGGTGCCGGACGACGAGCTGCGGATTGCGAAGGAGCCTGCGATCGCGGGACACAGGGTCGTGACCGTCGCCGAAGATCCGGCACGCGCAGAGCGCAACAGGGAACCAGCCTTTCCGCGCATCGTCCACGACGGGCCGAATGATGTCATCATCGCGGTGATGCTGCCCGCCGATGGCTACGTCGTGCTGCGGGACTCGTACGATCCGTCGTGGCGTGCGGAGGTTGACGGTATACCGGCAACCGTCGTGCGCGCGAATGGCCTCTACCGCGCGGTTCGCACGACTGCGGGATCCCACACGATCCGTTTTCACTACGCGCCGCGCGAGCTGCGCACCGGACTCGCGATCTCCGGCGCGGCCGCATTCCTGCTGATCGGAATTGGCGTCTCGCGGCGGACGCGCGCCAGGACATCAGCCGGCTTCACGCTGATCGAGCTGATGATCGTGCTCGCGATCCTCGGCATCATCCTCGCCATTGCGTTCGCCCGATATGGAAACATGCGCGCGAGGGGCAACGAAGCATCGGCGATCTCGTCGATGCGATCCATTGCCGCCGCCGAGTGGGCCTTCGCGCAGACGTGCGGCCGTCAGAAGTACGCGCCGACGCTCGCGGCGCTCGGACAGCCGGCGGCCTCGACCGGCGAAGCGTTCCTCAGCCCCGACCTGACGAGCGGCGAGGTCGTCGAGAAGGAGGGCTATCAGTTCCGCATCACCGCACAGCCGTCGGAAGACGCGACGAGCCCCGGCTGCAACGGCTCGACGCTGGCGGCGAGCTATGCGGCGACGGCCGATCCCGTTCACCCAGGAACGACCGGCGACCGGTACTTCGCGGTCAACGCCGATCGGGTCCTCTACGAGGACACGCAAACGTTCACCGGCAACATGCCCGAGACAGGCGCACCCGGGCACGGGAGCGAGATCAAGTGAAACTCCCAACTCCCAAACACCGAACGTTAGGAGTTACACTTCTTGGGTCAGCCGATCGGTGGTCAGCATCGGGAGTTGAACGTTTGGGAGTTGGCGGCTTGGCGGCTTGGGAGTTGGGAGTTAGCCTGTCATCGCTCGCGCGCAAGTTGCTCGTCGGCTTCGCGGTGCTCGGCCTTGCCGCGTCGAGCGTGTCGACCTACGTCCACTACCATCTGATCACGACGCCCGACTACCGCAGCTTCTGCGATGTCACGTCGACGGTCCGCTGTAGTCAGGCGTATCTCAGCCGATATGGATCGATCGGGGGCGTTCCCGTTGCGATCGGCGGGGTGGTCTTCTTCGCCTTCGTCCTGCTGCTGGCATGGGGCAGCCGCGGCCGCAGCCGGATCGAGGACAGCGCGCCCGCCTACATCTTCGCCGCGTCGACGCTCGCGCTCGCGATGGTGCTGTACCTGGCGTATGCGTCCCTTTTCATCCTGAAGGAGGTCTGCCCGCTCTGCGTGCTCACGTATCTGGCCGTCGCGGGCATCTTCATCGTGTCGGGAGGAGCCAGCTCATTGCCTATGTCCAGACTGCCCGGACGCGCGCTGCGTGACGTCCGCCTGCTCGTGACGACCCCGGTCGCGCTCGTCATCGCGCTCGTGTTCGCGGCCGGCGCCGCATCCGCCGTCGAGTTCTTCCCGCGCGACACGCCCGCCGCCGGGGCCCAGCGGACCGCAGCCGCGCCGCTCTCCCAGGATCAGCGCAGCAACTTCGAGCAGTGGTGGGACGCGCAGGATAAGGTACAGGTGCCGTACGACGCCGAAGGCGCGAAGGTCCTCGTGGTCAAATTCAACGATTACCAGTGCCCGCCGTGCCGGCAGACGTACTTCGCGTACGAACCAATCCTCGCGAAGTACAAGGATCGTCCGCAGGACGTGAAGTACATCCTGAAGCACTTTCCGCTCGATCCGAAGTGCAACTCCGCGGTAGGCGCGCTCGTCCATCCCGCGGCGTGTGACGCGGCGGCAGCGGCGGTGATGGCCGGGCCGAAAGGCACGTACGACAAGCTCACCGACTGGTTCTTCACCCATCAGGACGAGTTGAGCCCCGCGACCGTGCGAACGGCGGCGCGCGAGGTGGGCGGGATCA
>JAICSD010000104.1 GCA_025937075.1 Vicinamibacteria bacterium
AGGACGTCGACCGGACCAAGGACGGATGACGCGTGCTCGAACGCGTCTGCGACGGCAGCAGTGTCGACGATGTTCACGACCGCGGATTCCACCCGCGTACCCTCGGCGCGCAGCTCCGCCGCGAAGTCGTGGAGAGCGTCGCTCTTGTCGAAAACGGCGATAGCGGCGCCTTCGGCGGCAAAGTATCGGCACAGCTCTCGCCCGATGCCGCCGGCGGCACCGGTGATCGCGACGACCGCGTTGGAGAACTCCACCCGTTCACCTCGTCAGGCACACACAGGATGCCGCGAACCGTGCCGGCACCTCTGATGTCCTCGTCAGGCAGAGATCGCGCGATACGGCATCGCACCTGGCGTATGTTATCGCGTATGAGCGACGACATCGCTGTACGCGATCACCTCGCGCGGTTGCTGGCGTGGGAAGACGCCCACGTCGGCTTCGACAAGGCCATTCGCGGCATTCCCGTCGAGTTGCGGGGAAAGAAGCCTGCGAAGCTGCCGTACTCCGCGTGGCAGATCCTCGAGCACCTGCGAATCGCCCAGCACGACATCCTCGACTTCTGCGTGAATCCAGACTATCGGGAGATGAAGTGGCCCGACGACTACTGGCCCTCGTCGGCCGTGCCGCCGTCGACCAGGGCATGGACGGAATCGATCGATCAGTTCCGGCGCGACCGGAAGGCGCTGCAGGATCTTGCGGTGGATTCACGGATCGATCTCACGGCGCGGATCCCCTATGGCAACGGGCAAACGTATCTGCGGCAGATCATCCTTGCTGCCGACCACAGCGCGTACCACGTCGGCGAACTGGTGGTCCTGCGCCGCGCCCTTGGCGCGTGGCATTGAACAGGAGATCAGGAGATCAAGAGAAGGAACCACAGGAGACCAGGAGGCCAGGAGCAATTCTTATTCTCCTGATCCCTTGATCTCCTGTTATGTCTCCTGATCTCCTGATCTCCTGTGATCCAACGCGGCGAGTACAGCCCGCGTCACGCTGTCGGTCGTGCCTTGGCCACCCAGATCGGGCGTCACGTCCCGATGTTCGGCGAGCACGTGCAGGACACTCCGTTCGACGAGCGTTGCGCACTCGCTCTCACCCAGAAATTCCAGCATCATCGCGCCGGCCAGCATCGCCGCCATCGGGTTGGCGACGCCGCGTCCGGCGATGTCTGGCGCCGAGCCGTGCACCGGTTCGAACATCGACGGAAACTCGCGCGTCGGGTTCAGGTTCGCGCTGGGCGCCAGGCCGAGGCTGCCGGTGATCGCCGCGCTCAAATCCGTCAGGATGTCGCCGAACAGGTTCGATGCAACGATGACGTCGAAGTCCTGCGGACGCCTGACGAGATCCATGCACGCCGCGTCGACGAGCAGCGATTCCGTCCGGATGTCGGAATACTCGCGCGCGACGTCGGCGAACACGCGATCCCAGAACGCCATGCTGAAGCCCTGCGCGTTGGACTTCGTGACCGACGTCAGCAGGCGCTTCCGTCCGCGCTTGCGCGCCAGATCGAACGCGAACCGGATCACGCGCTCGGTGCCATGCCGCGTGAAGACCGCGGACTGCACCGCCACTTCGTGCGACGCCGCATGCACGGCGCCGCCGATCTGCGCGTACTCCCCTTCGGTGTTCTCGCGCACGACGACGAAGTCGATCTCGCCCGGCAGGCGGCCCGTAAGCGGGCTGCGCACGCCGTCGTAGAGCACGGCCGGGCGCACGCACGCGTATTGGTCGAAGCCGCGGCGGATCGGCAGCAGCAACCCGTTCAGCGTCACGTTGTCCTGCACGCGCGGGTGGCCCACCGCGCCGAAGAAGATGGCGTCGAACGGACGAAGCACGTCGAGGGCGTCCGCCGGCATCATCCGCCCGTGCTCGAAGAAGTACGTCGAGCCCCACGGGAACGATTCCCATTCGACTGCCACGCCGTAGCGCTCGGCCGCCGCGTCGAGCACGCGGATCGCTGCGGGCGTCACTTCCGTTCCAATCCCGTCACCCGGTATGGCAGCCATCCGATATCGCGTCATCGATTCACCACAGTCCGATAATCTTCCACCACAAGAATCCGACAGGCAGCCACAGCGCCAGGTGCACCAGCGAGAGCAGGAATCCGATCCGCCACCACTGCACCTGGCTCAGATATCCCGCTCCAAACACAATGGGCGCCGGTCCGGTCCCGTAGTGTGTCGTTGCCGCGTTCAGCGACGAGAACACGCCGAGCGCGATCGCGGCGACGAGCGGGGGGGCGCCCACGCCGATCGCAACCGCAAAGAAGGCGGGGAACATCGCGGTCACGTGCGCCACGAGGCTCGCGAAGGCGTAGTGCGCGTACATATAGAGGATGACCAGCGCGGCCAGCGCCCACCACCACGTCCAGCCGCTGACGTGCGCGGCCGCCTCGTGCGCGAAGGCGTTCGGGAACCCTGCCTTCTGAAACTGCTCCGCGAGCATGACGAGCCCGCCGAACCAGATGAGCGAATCCCACGCGCCCTTCTCCTCCAGCAGGTCCGCCCAGTCGAGCACGCGCGTGAGGAGCAGCAGGCTCAGACCGATGTATGCGACCGCCGTTGCCGACACGCCGTGCCACTCGCCGGAGAGCCACAGCAGCAGCACGACGACGAACACGCCGAGCATCGTCCGCTCGCGCCGCGTGATTGGTCCCATCTCGGCGAGGCGCTCGGACGCCATCGCGCGCGCGGTGTGCGTATCGCGCTGCTCCGGCGGGCACAGGCGATACACGAGATACGGCACGACGAGGAGCGCGACGATCCCGGGGACCGACGCGGCAACGGCCCAGAGCATCCACGTCAGCGCCACGCCCGCGCCCTGCCGCGCGAACTCGGCGACGAGCGGGTTGGGCGCGGTTGCCGTGAGAAACATCGCAGAGACGACGAGATCGCCCTGGTAGAGCGTCTGCATGAGGAACGCGCCGATTCGTCCGCGCGTTGGCCCGGGTTCCGATCCAAAGGCGCGCGCCACGTTGAGCGTGATGGGAAACAGAATGCCGCCCGCGCGCGCCGTATTCGACGGGGTCATCGGCGCCATCACCAGATCCGCCAGCACGATGGCGTAGCCAAGCCGCAGAGCGCTTCCCCCGACGCGCTGGATGATCGTGTACGCGATCCGTTCGCCGAGCCGCGTCTTCACGAATGCGCGCGAGAAAAGGAATGCCGCGACGATCAGCCAGACGGTGACGTTGCCGTAACCGGAGAGCGCTTCCTGGATCGTGAACAGGCGCAGCAGCGTCCCCGTCGTCGCCGCCATGACCATTATGGATCCCGCAGGCATCGGCCGCGTGATGAGGGCGCAGACCGTGGCGGCATAGAGGCACAGCAGGCCCCAGGCCTTGACGCCGAAGCCGGCGTGGGGCAGCAGCCAGATCAGGACGGCCGTGGCGAGCGGGACGATCGCACGCCAGGCATCCCCACCCCTCACATGAACCGCTGCAGGAACGCGAAGATCTGCTGGCGCCCCTCAGGTGTCTCCTGGTGCGCGACGTCGTAACGCAGGAGCGTCCACCGTTCCGGGTACGCCGGCACGAGCTCGATCCCGTTGAGATCGAGGTCCCACGTCTCCAGCATGTAGCCGTCGCGCTCTTCCTGGCGGCGCTTGGCCGCCGTCGTACGGCGCGTACGCGACGGGAGATCGCCGAGCAGCGTATACAGCTCCGCGCGACGGCTCCGGGGCGGCGCTGTCGCGCGGTTCTGGGGCGGCCCTTTCAGGGCCGCCTTCTCTTCTTGATTCGACACGGGTGACAAACGTGCGAGCGGAACGAGTCCGCCCAGCTTGAGGATGTCGCGTCGGCGAGGCACTACTTGGCTTTCGTGCTCTTCGACTCCATCATCGGCTCCCACTTGCCGTCGGGTCCCTGAATTTCCATCGTGAAGCCGTACGACGTTGGCGAGAGCTCCTTGATGGTCACGCGCGACTTCACTTTCTGGCCGCCCATCATGCTCTCGTCGGCGAACGTCCACGTATCCCCCTGGACCGTCCCGTGCGGCACGGACGTCATCGTCATCGGGGAGTTGTCCACGCCGTAGTAGGTGTAGACTTTCTCCTCGGGACTGTAGCTGAGGATGCCGATGCTCTTGCTCGGTCCCATCGGCGACTTGCCTTCGGAACGACAGACGACGGAGAACCCGCCGTCGAACCACTGACAGTCGTCGGTAGCCGTGACCTTTCCGCCGGGTCCCATCGGGCCTGGTTTCATCTCGCCTTCGGACGTCCACTTGCCCACGAAGAATCCCAACTTCTCGTGCTCGGGGCCCGGCTTGGGCGCCTCTCGAGGAGCAGGCGCCGTCTGCATGGCCGTCGCGACCTGAAGTCCGCCGGCCGAACCGAGAACACACACCGCAGCGACTACGAGGGTTCTCTTCATGATCTTCCTCCTGTCTGCCGGTGCGGGAATACTACCAGAACGCCGGCCTACTCATATCTCAGCGCGATCATCGGATCGACGTGGGCCGCTCGGCGCGCCGGAAGGTAGCCAGCCAGCGCTGAAACGGCAATCATGATCACGATCGCCAGCGCCATGCTGAGGAGATCCGTCGAGGGCAGGCCGAACAGCAGCGCCTCGACGAGCCGGCTCGCGGCGGCGGCCATCACAATCCCGATCACCACGCCGGCCACGACCAGCAGCATCGATTCGCGCATGACCATCTTCAGCACATCGTCGCGCTGGGCGCCCAGCGCCATGCGGATCCCGATCTCGTTGGTGCGCCGGGCAACGTTGTAGGACATCAGGCCGAACAGACCGACCGACGCGATGAGAAGCGCAATCGCGCCGAACAGCGTGTACGCCTGCGCGAAAACCTTCTCCTGGGCGAACCGTCGTTCGATCTGCTCGAGCTGCGTCGAGACGTCGATGAGCGGCAGATTCGGATCGACCTCACGAATCGCCTCACGTACCGCGCCGACGCTTCCGGACGGATTGCCTGCCGCCCGGACCTCGAAGACCGCATTTCCCAGCTGCGCCTGCCGATAGGGCACGTACATCGTGGGCGGCGCCGGTTCGCGAACGCTGTTGTACCGCACGTCACGGACGAGCCCGACAATCTCGAGCTCTCCTGCCGTCTCCAATGAAGACCCGAAGCGGCGTCCAAGCGGATTCTCGCCGGGGAAGTATTTCCGCGCCGCCGCCTCATTGATCAGCACGACCTTCGCCGACGTGTTCGTGTCCTGTTCGGTGAACGCACGGCCGGCGAGGAGCGGGACTCCCATCACCTTGAAGAAGTCTGGTCCGACGACGAGGCGGTAGATCTCGACGTCGAGCCGTTCGCGCGTGGACGGATAGACGCGGCCCTGCACGTAGATGTCGGTCGAGTTCACGCTGCCCGACAGCAGCGCGGGAAGCGACATCGTTACGCCCTTCACGCCAGGCACCGCGCCGATGCGATCGAACATCTGTTCGTAGAGCTGCAGCATCCGGGCGTCGTCGTATCGATTCAGTTGAGGGCTGACGCGGAACAGAATCAAATTCTGCGGATTGAAGCCGACGTCGACCTGCCGCAGGTTGTGCAGCGTGCGCAGGAACAGGCCTGCGCCGACGAGCAGAACCAGCGAGATCGCCACTTGCGCGACGAGGAGTGACTTGCCCAAGACGCTTCGCGTCGGAATCACGCTCCTGCCGCTCTCTTTCAGCGCGGCGTTCACGTCCATGCCCGACCCGCGCAGCGCTGGAGCGATGCCGAAGATCACGCCGGTGAGTACGGTCACTCCGAGGACGAACGCTAGAATCCGCCAGTCGAGGGCGGGCATCTGATTCGTTGCGCCCGGCAGCAGTTGCCGGCCCCAGTACGCGACAAGGATTCCGAGCGCACCACCGACGAACGCGAGCAGGAGGCTTTCGGTGAGGAGCTGCCGCACCAGCCGCGCACGTGTGGCGCCGAGCGACAGCCGCACCGACAGCTCCTTCTGACGCGCTGTCGCTCGCGACAGCAGCAGGTTCGCCACATTGGCACAGACCAGGAGGAGCACCAGCGCGACGACCACGCTCAGAATCGCGACCGAGCGCAGCTCGTTGGGATTGACGTCGTACACGCCACGGCTGCCGCTCTCGACGCCCAGACGAGGAACCTGCGAGCGGCTCTTGTTGTCGGCCGTTGAGCGTTCGCTCTCCGGGAGAGAGTTCAAATACGACTCCATTGCCGCGCGGGCGGTGTGCTGGAACACGCCTCCGAGATTCCCTTGTACCTGCGCGGCAGTCACCCCGGGCTTCAGGCGTCCCATCACCTGCAGCCACCACGTCGTCGGCTGCGCGAGCCGTGGAGGGCCTTTCTGCGGGAACACTTCGAGCTGCGTATCCAGCGAGAGCGGAAACGAGATGTCGGGCGGCTCTGATACCGGCTGCTGCACACCCGTGAAATCCGGCGGCAGCACGCCGATGATGGTCACGGGGCGATTGTTGACGTGGATGGTTTTTCCGAGGATTGACGGATCGATCCCGAACCGTGCATGCCAATAGGGCGAGCTGATGACGGCGACGGCCGGCGCCGACGCGCGGTCGTCGTCGGGCAGGATCGTCCGGCCGAGGCGCGCGGAGACGCCCAGAACGCGGTAATAGTTGCCCGATGAAATGAACGCTCTCGCAATTTCCGCATGACCGTCGACCACGACGTTCACGCGGCCGAGCGGCGCGCAGGCGAACAGATCGCTCATCGTACGGTTGTCGGCGACGAACTGCTGGAACATCGGGTACGAGAACGTGCTCCGGACGTTCTCGCCCCCCGGCCCGGTGTTCCGGAATCCATAATCGCTGGAGTCGGTCACCGCGTCGTTGCGTCCGATATATCTGAAGCGCACGAGCGTATCGGGATCCCTGACCGGCACCTTCATCAGGAGCAGACCGTTCATCATGCTGAACAGCGCGGTGTTGGCGCCGATGCCGAGCGCCAGCGAGAGGACGATGACGGTGGTCCAGCCCTTGGCTGCCGCGAGCACACGGATGGCATGACGCAAGTCCTTCAGCATGAACGTCCTCCGTTGGTCACGAATGGCTCTTGCGTGCTTGTCGGCACGTATGCATGAATCAGAACACAACCGGCTGAAAAATGTTTCAGGGAGCGTGTCGATTCAGCCGGCCGCGGATCGACAATATTGCGATTCGTCGTGCTCAATCTCACAAGGCGCGCACGGCGCGCCGGGTGTGGGGCGGAGCCCACGTAATAGAGGAGCCTAGGAATGAGCGGAGTTCGTGTTCTGGTCGGCACCCGCAAGGGCGCGTTCGTCATGACGTCCGACGGCAAGCGCGAGCGGTGGGACATCACCGGGCCCCACTTCGGCGGCTGGGAAATCTATCACCTCAAAGGGTCGCCGGCGGATCCGAGTCGTTTGTATGCATCGCAGAGCACAGGATGGTTCGGGCAGCTCATCCAGCGATCGAACGACGGCGGGAAGACGTGGGAGCCGGTTGGGAACAAGTTCAGTTACGAAGCAGGCGGGCCAACGACCCACAAGTGGTACGACGGAACGCCGCATCTGTGGGAGTTCGCGCGTGTGTGGCATCTCGAGCCGTCGTACTCGGATCCGGACACGGTCTACGCGGGCGTGCAGGACGCCGCGATCTTTCGCACGACCGACGGCGGGCAGAACTGGCAGGAGCTCCCCGGCCTTCGCGGGCACAGGTCGGGCCCGGACTGGCAACCGGGCGCGGGCGGACTGTGCCTTCACACGATCATCGTCGATCCGCGCGACCCGAGGCGGATCTTCATCGCAATCTCCGCGGCGGGCGCGTTTCGCAGCGACGACGGCGGAGCGACGTGGAAGCCGATCAACCGCGGACTGAAGTCGCAGGGCATTCCGAAGCCGGAAGCGGAGGTCGGCCACTGCGTGCACCGCATCGCGATGCACAAATCGAATCCGAACGTGCTGTTCATGCAGAAGCACTGGGACGTGATGCGCAGCGACGATGGCGGCGAATCGTGGACCGAGGTGAGCGGCAACCTGCCGACCGACTTTGGATTCCCGATCGACGTGCACGCGCACGAGCCCGAGACGATCTACGTCGTCCCGATCAAGAGCGACTCGGAGCATTACCCGCCGGACGGCAAGCTGCGCGTCTATCGCAGCCGAAGCGGCGGGAACGAGTGGGAGCCGCTGACGAAAGGGCTCCCGCAGCATGACTGCTACGTCAACGTCCTGCGGGATGCGATGGCCGTCGATTCGCTCGATTCGTGCGGGATCTACTTCGGCACGACGGGCGGCCAGGTGTACGCTTCGGCCGACGGCGGCGATACCTGGTCGGCGATCGCGCAAAACTTCCCGCCTGTGCTGTCGGTGGAAGTCCAGACGTTCTCATGATCCGTGTGGTCCTGCCCGCGCACCTGCGCAAGCTGGCGCAGGTCGATGGCGAAGTGGCGGTGGACGTCCAGGGGCGTGCGACTGTCGGAGCGGTCCTCGATGCGCTCGAGGACCGCTATCCCATGCTGCGCGGAACGATCCGGGATCACGTCACGCTGAAGCGCCGGCCATTCGTGCGCTTCTACGCGTGCGAAGAGGATCTGTCCAACGAGCCCGCGAACACTCCGCTGCCCGAAGCGGTCGAGAGAGGCGCCGAGCCGCTGCTCGTCGTCGGCGCCATGGCTGGGGGCTGATCGCTTCGCCGTTACTTACAGGTTCCAGCGAGTCGCTGCAGCGAGCGCGCCTGCATCGAGCGATCCTCGAGCGTGCCCGTGAGGCTGACCCGCTGCCCGACGTGATTCGCCAGGCGGAGTCGATGGGTCGCGTCGATGATGTCGATTGATGCCGTGCTCTTCCGCAGGAAGCCGGATTTCCAGCTCCGGGCCTTGGGCGCATCGGCGCCGCTCGCGTCCTTCAGACGGAACGATTCATCCGATCGTTCGAGGCAGCCGCTGACCGTCGTCATGCGCGCGGTCGTCCCTACGGACTCCGGCTCTGAAGGGTCCGGGGACGCGACGCTCGCCGACGCCAGCTTCGCGGGTTCGGGCTGCGGCAGCACCGCATCCGGCTCCACGGCAACTCTCGGGCGCTCCGTCGTATCCGACGCGCCATGCGTTGCGGCCAGCAGCATGGCTGCCGCCGTCACGCACATCAGCGCGATGAAGATCGTTTCCGCGCCGAACGTGCGCATCCACCGAACCGACGTCTTCGGCGCCGGCGCGGGGGCCGGCTTGGCGGCTTTCTTCGACGAGGACGCGGGCTTCTTCACGCGCATCGATTTCTTGACAGGCATCGATGTCCTCCTTCGGAACATCGGTTCTGTTGAGCAATCGAGGTGCCCGGGGCCGCTCCGCCCCGGCGTTGCTCCAACCGGCGGCCACGACGCCGCTTGCGGCGATTGCCAGCGCCCGTTGCAATTTTGTACGCTCGCGGACCGGCCAGTTCTGTGATCGGCGATTCGGGATTCGCGACTCGGGATGAGGGATTCGGGATTCGGGATTCGATGGAAGTCCATCTCATCGACGGCACCTACGAACTCTTCCGCCACTACTACGCGCTTCCGTCGATCCGCGATCGCGAGGGGCAGGAGATCGGCGCGGTTCGCGGTGTGCTGGGGTCCGTTCTCGGGATGATCAACTTGGGCGCGACGCACATGGCGGTCGCGACCGACCACGTGATCGAATCGTTCCGCAACTCGCTCTGGCCAGGCTACAAGACAGGCGACGGCATCGAGCCCGATCTGTTGTCACAGTTCACGCTGCTCGAGGACGCGCTCGCGGCATTGGGCATCGCCGTCTGGCCCATGGTCGAATTCGAGGCTGACGATGCGCTGGCGTCCGGAGCGACAGCGGCGGCGGGCGATCCCCGCGTGGAACGCGTGATCATCTGTACCCCGGACAAGGATCTCGCGCAGTGCGTGCGTGGGACGCGCGTCGTGCAGATGAACCGCCGGTCGCGCAGCATCCGCGACGAAGCGGGCGTCGTCGTGAAATTCGGCATCCCTCCCGAATCGATTCCGGACTACCTCGCGCTGGTCGGCGATGCGGCCGATGGATATCCAGGGCTGCCGGGATGGGGAGCGAAGTCCGCGTCGGCGGTGCTCGCACGATACGGCCACCTCGAATCCATACCGGTTGACTGGCGCACATGGGACGTGAACGCCGCGAACCGCGCGGCGCTGTCGCTCACGCTGGAGCGGGAACGCGATCGCGCGCTGCTGTTCCGCACGCTCGCCACACTGCGATGCGACATCCCGCTGTTCGAGTCGGTGGACGAACTGAGGTGGATGGGACCGACGCCGGCGTTCGCGGCATTCGGGGAGCGTTTCGATGCTGCGTTGACGATTCCTGCGCCGCGCTCGTAGCGCGTCCGTGTCAATCAGCCCGCGCAGCTTGATCCGAGACCTCCATTTTATCAGACGCATCGCGGAAGACTGTTTTTCGTTGGCGATTCGCTGCACACTCGACGTGCGGAGGCGCGTCGCGTGATTGCTCATCTGAACGGCATCGATCTGCATTGGGAAGCCCATGGAGAAGGAGAGCCGCTCGTGTGGCTGCACGGGTTCATGGGCACCGGGGCGGACTGGCGCCACGTCTTCCCTGATGGGCTTTCGGGATATCGCCTGATTTTTCCCGATCTGCCCGGGCATGGCGCGTCGACCGGACGTCACGGTTCCTACTCGTTCCGCGCGTCGGCGGATGATGTCTTGTCGCTGCTCGATTCAATGGGGCTGGATCGCGCCAGCGTGATCGGCCTGAGCGGCGGCGGCATCACCGCGCTGCACTTGGCGACGTGCCACCCGCACCGAATCGCGCGTCTCGTGATCGTGAGCGCGCCGGCATCCTTTCCGCCGCAGGCTCGGGCGATTCAGCGCGAGTTCTCCCAGGCGATGCTGGGCCCCGCAGAAACCGCGCGGTTGCGCGAGTGCCACCCGCGCGACGGGCAGCTCGATGCGCTCATCGCCCAGGCGCGCGGGTTTGCGGATGCCGGCGATCCGGCATTCACGGACGCCGACCTCGCGGCGATCACGGCCGACACGCTCATCGTCTTTGGCGACCGCGACTTCCTGTATCCCGTGTCCCTGGCGTGCGACCTGCGGCGCGCGATCCCGCGGTCATGGTTGTGGGTGGTGCCGAATGGCGGGCACGGACCGATCTTCGGCACTGCTGCGGCGCAGTTCAGGACAGTGGCGGGTGCTTTTCTTCGCGGTGCGTGGGGTTGACAACGGAAGGCCAGCGGCACAGGTGGAGAATGTGGAGCGACTGGAGAAGCGGGGGGGGGGGGGCGACCCAGAAGCCCCCCCGGGCCGCGCAGGCGGATGCGGCGGACCAAACAACCCACGACCACCGCCGCGGCACA
>JAICSD010000129.1 GCA_025937075.1 Vicinamibacteria bacterium
AGCGCCTTGCAGATGGCCTCGAGAATCTTCGGCACGGCATCGGCGAACGTGGACGCCTCCACGAGCGCCCGCGCAACGACGTGCTCGGCCGTGAGACGTCGCTCGGCCAACCCGTTGCCGGTCAGCGCGCGAGGCTGGCTCGTCATGGGTCAAGGCCGGCGATTATATCGCCAGGCACACACCTGCACGCCTAGCCCGGCAGTCCCATCTGGCGACGGCCGAGCGACGTCAGGTCCGATTCGGTAGCGCGGCCGACGAAATCGATCTCGAAGTCATCCGGTGCAAAATCCGGTGGCGTTCTTCCCGCGAGAAACGTCGGCGCCTGCCTCGCAAGGTACGCCGTATTCTTCTCGCATCCGACGGTGGACCCGATATACATGACGTTGCTGTACCCTCGGCCTTTGTGCTCGTCTTCCACCGCGTGAATGACATCCGAGTGCCAGAAAACAGCGTCGCCGGGCTCCATGACGGGAATGGAGGTCAGCCCGTCCAGCAGCAACGAATGCCACTTCGGATGAACCGACAGCGCGCGGCCCGGCTGCGCGCCGCACAAATCTCCCTCTGGAACGTCATCCTGGAGCGCGCGAAGGAGCATGTAGACCATGCCCGTCGCGATCGGAATCAGCTGGAGGGTTCCGTCCCCTTTGCCCTGCCGCGTCAAGGCGGTCCATCCCTGGAAGGTTCGAAACATCGAGCAGACCGCTGGCGAGGGGACCTCCTGCACGTCTGGCCGCCACGCCGCGTCGAACGGTTCATACTGGCGCCAGTTGCCTGAAAAGACGTGCCGGTAGACCTTTCGGAAGCCTTCGTCGAGCCAGCGCTCGATTGAACCGCCGTCAACATGCGGCGACAGCCCGAGCGATGTCGAGCCGGGCGGCCGACGGCGAATGCGGTCGGCATAAACGGGCACCTGCTCCGGATCGAAATGACGGCGCCCTTCACTGTCGGCCCGCCACAACCGGTTCAGAAACACGCGCGCACGCGTCAGGGACTCGGATTGACGCGCCTGTACCTGCGGCTTCGACCAGTAGATGCCATAAATCTGCGGTTTTGCGGCCGTCAGCGTCCCGAAGTACTTGTCCTCGGCGGCGTGCGCGAGCTTGTCCGTCAGTCCGTTATCGTCGACATACCTGCCGATCTCGTCATTCCACGCGCGCGCTTGCTCCGATGCGAACACCTGCCTGATCACGCAGGCTCCGCGATCCCTGATCGCGGCAACCATCGCCGGCGCGACAGCCTCCCGTTCGATGTCGGAATACGCGACGAGTGGGATGACCGGTTCCCCGGCGTCGCGGTCGCGCACAATCTCCGCGACTCTGTCCCGCATCTCCTGCTGGACCTCGTCGAAAACGTCAGCATAGTTCGGCAACGTCTGTCGCAGATTTCTCTTGGCGGTGCTGACGGCCTCCGGAAGACTGTCGATCTGCAGCGGCATAGGGTCCTCTATCATTCTGACGGCGATTGGCGCTTGAATAGGGTGCGCTGGGTTCCGTGTAATTGCCAGAGCGATATTCTGCAGCAGGCTGAAGAACCAGATGACCACCCCTTTCGATGACGTGACCGTCGGGGCAACCCGGGTCGGGATGACGCCGGGAGGAGCGACACCGTTCACGGCTGGACCCTCGCGGTTCGCGCCGGGCGCGATTGTGGCGGGTCGCTACCGGCTCGTGGCACTGCTCGGGCGCGGCGGAATGGGTGAAGTGTATCGCGCGGACGACCTGACGCTCGATCAATCCGTCGCGTTGAAGTTCCTGCCGGAAGGCGTCGCGGCGAGCGACACGCGTGTCGCGCAGTTCCACAACGAGCTGCGGGTCGCGCGGCAAGTCTCCCACAAGAACGTCTGCCGGCTGTACGACCTCGGAGAATCCGACGGCCGCCGCTTCCTGACGATGGAGTACGTGGACGGAGAAGATCTGTCGTCGTCGCTGCGACGGTTCGGGCGCATGCCTCCGGACAAGGCGCTGCAGATCGCACGGCAGCTGTGCGCGGGAGTCACCGCCGCTCACGAGAAGGGCGTGCTGCACCGGGATCTGAAGCCGGCGAACGTGATGCTGGACGGCAACGGCGACGTCCGCATTACGGATTTCGGGATCGCCACCCTGGGCGCGAACGCGGGCGAAGGCCTCGCCGGAACGCCCCAGTACATGGCGCCGGAGCTGCTCGCCGGCAAAGCGGCGAGCGCGAAGAGCGATATCTACGCGCTCGGACTGATCCTGTTTGAGATCTTCACTGGCAAGCGCGCGTATGAGGCGAAAACGATCGGAGAGCTGAAGCAGCTCCACGACACCGGGACGGTGACGACGCCGTCGGCGCTCGTGCACGACGTCGACCCGGCCGTGGAGCGGGTGATTCTGCGCTGTCTGGAAAAGGACCCCGAGAAGCGGCCGGCGTCGGCCCTGACGGTGGCAGCGGCACTCCCGGGCGGCGACCCGCTGGCCGCCGCGCTCGCCGCAGGGGAGACGCCATCACCAGAACTGCTCGTCGCGGCCGGCGAGAGCGTCGCCATGCCGGTCGCGCCTGCGCTCGCGATGCTGGCAATGTTCTTTCTCGTGCTCGTGCTTGCTGTCGTCACGGGCAGTCACGGATCCGTGTTCGGCCAGAGGCCAACCATCCCTCTCGACGCGCTGGCGGATCGCGCGAATCAGCTTCTCGAGAAGCTCGGCTATCACGGCGATATCGCCGATCGGGCGTCGGGATTCGATTTCGACGGCGAGTACATTCGATGGGCGCAGCGGAACGGTCCGCCGGCGTGGTGGACCGACCTTCGGATCGGCCGTCCGTCGGCAGTGATCTTCTGGTATCGAACCAGTCCGGAAGCGCTCGCGCCGTCGTCACCTGCGAGCGCAGTGAGCGCGCGCGACCCTCCGGTGAACGTGCCGGAGATGCATCAGCTGTTTCTCGATGCCGATGGCCGCCTCGTCGAATTTCATTCGGTGCCGCCGGCGATCGCCCTGGAAAATGCGGCGGCTGGCTCGCCGTGGCCGGCGCTCTTCGAAGCCGCGGGGCTGGATCTCAGGACGTTCACGCCGACGCCGCCGAAATGGCTCCCGCCTGTCTTCGCCGATACCACGGCAGCGTGGGAGGGGCCGATGCCCGGACGCGCCGGCATGCGCGTCCGCATCGAAGCCGCGTCGTACAGAAATCATCCTGTGTCATTTCGAATCGTCTGGCCATGGACGACGCCGCCGAGTACGGAGGCTTCCAGGCGAACGGGCTTGCAGCGGGTGATGGATGCCAGCAGCATGGCGCTCTGGATCGCCATGCTCGCCGGAGGCATCCTGCTCGCGCGGCGGAACCTCCGCGCCAATCGCAGCGACCGCCGCGGCGCCGCGCGTTTCGCGATCGGACTGACGGCCGCGTCAGTCGCGTTCAATCTGTTGAACGCCAGCCACGCGGCCAACCCGAGTATCGAGGCTCCGCAGATTGTCGGAGCGCTCTCCTTCGGCGCGTTCACTGGCGGGATGGTGTGGGTGTACTACCTCGCGATCGAGCCATACGCGCGGCGCTTCTGGCCCGATGCGTTGCTGGGATGGACGCGCCTGCTGTCGGGCCACATCCGCGATCCTCGGGTCGGCCGCGAGCTCTTGATCGGAATGGCCTGCGGCGCGGCCGGCGTTCTCATCGACCTGTCGAAGCTCGTGCCGATGGCGCTCGGGTGGCGCATTCCAGGGCTACCATTGGGCAACGCGCTGCCCTACCTGTACGGTGTGCCATCGCTGCTCGCGCAGTGGCTCAATGTCGCCATCGGCGCGGTATCGAGCGCGCTTGCGATCGCGTTGGTCTTTCTGGTCCTGCGGCTGCTGTTGAAGCGGCCGCGGGCGGCTCTCATCGTTGGCTTTCTCGTGCTGCTGCTGATTCTGAACGGCGGCACCGTCATCTCCGGCGACTGGTTCGATCGCTTCAACAACCTCGGTTTCACACTTCTCCTCACATTCGTCCTGCATCGTTTCGGGTTGTTGGCGACAGCGACGACGCTGTTCGTGGACAACGTCGTGAGCGCCGTGCCCGTCACGACGGACCTGTCGGCGTGGTGGTCGGCGCCGATGATCGCGTCGATCCTCATGTTGATCGCCGTCGCGTGCTTCGCGTATTACGCGGCGCGAGCGGGTCAGCCACTGTTCGGGCAGCTGCTGGAGGACTGACTCACCGTCCGCAAGACGGTGTAGGACCGTTTCAATTTCCCGTCGCGTTCGAGCCGTTGCGGCCGCCGGCCAGCTGATTCTTCGTCTTCTCGCCCTTGCGCGGGACGGTCTTCAAGTACGCGTAGATTTTCTCGAGGTCGTCATCGCTCATCTGACCGTACGTGCGCGGCATGGCCTCGCTGATGGTGCTGCCGTTCGGACGCTTGTGCTCGCGGAGCGCCGTTGAAAAGTCCTGTTCGCTCCAGTCGCCGATGCCGACGGGCGTGATGTTGGCGGCTCCCGGCGGCGGCCCGCCGCCCCCGGTGAAATCCTCGCCGTGGCAGCTTCGGCATCCTGCCGTCGCGACGATGTACGAACCGCTGGCGGCGGGATCGTTCGGGGCCGGGACCGGCTCGAAGGTGACGTTCGCGTGGTCGATCTTCGAGGCGGGCGCCAGGGGGAAGTCCACCAGCAGGCCAAGCGCGCGCGCCATCGGGCCGACCTGCATCTGCGGCAGTTCGCGATCGACCGGCGGCACCGATTTGATATAGGCGATGATAGCGGCCAGATCGGCTTCGTTGAAGCGAAAGTCCGCGGATGGCATGAACGTAACCGAACGCCCGTCGGGCCTCACGCCGTGCAGCAGCGCACGCACGAAATCCCGATCCGAGAAGCTCGCACCGAGACCGCCCCGCCCTCTCGTGAGGTTGGGCGCCACCAGCCGTCCCATAGCGAAGTTGTCGATGACGACCTTGCCGCCCAGGTCCTTGTCGTGGCACTCGACGCACGCGGAGACGTGCGTGACGAGATACTTGCCGCGCGCAATCGACGTGGCATCGGTGGGAATCAATATGGATGGCACGCTGACCGCGTAGGTTTTCGACATCTCGCGGCCGCTCGCGTAGTAGATATAGCCCGCAAACGCGGCAATTGCGACCCCGAGCAACAGCACCAGTCTCGTCGTCCACTTCAGCAGCCACTTCATCCGGCGCACCTCCGCAGCACGCACGCACCAACCAGAAACGCGCTACAAGAGTTTTACGGAAGTGCGGCGGGACTTGTTCGCGGGCGCGGCATCAATGCAATCAATCTCCGCAAGTGATATCGTGACGAACCTTTCAGGAGCCGATTCATGGTTCTGACCAAGTCCGAGCTCATTAGCTCCCTGCAGCATGAGGTCCGCATCCTCGTCCACCTCGCCGGCAAGGTTGACCGCGGCCAGCTGGATTACCGGCCGACACCGAAGCAGCGCAGCATCCTCGAGCTGCTGCAGTACCTCACGATGATGGGCCCGGAGCTCGTACGCTACGTCAAAGCAGGAGGCTTCGATCCCGCCCGCTGGACCGCGGCGCAACAATCGGCCAGGACGCTGGAATTCGACCAGGCGGTGTCGGCCATCGCGGCGCAGAGTGAGACGTACGCGACGCTGCTGTCGGACCTTTCGGACGAAGAGCTCCGCGCCAGCGTCACGATGTTCGGCAGAGAGGCCTCGCGCGGGGCAATCATCGTGAATATCGTGCTCTGCGGGTGTGCGGCGTACCGCACTCAACTGTTTCTCTACCTGAAGGCGTGCGGGCGGGAAGAGCTGAGCACGATCAATCTGTGGGCCGGCGTGGATGCGCTGGCGAGCCGGTCATGACCCTCGCCCGCACGATCGCGCCCCTCGTCGCAGGCGTGCTGCTCGCGACATCGTCGCCGAAAGCGGCCGACGAATACGCCGTCACCTACGAATCCAACGTGCCCGTCAGGATGCGGGACGGCGTGACGCTTCGCGCCGACGTGTATCGACCCAGGGCAGACGGCAAATTCCCGGTGCTGCTGGAACGCACGCCGTACAACAAATATGGAGAGGTCGGGTTCGGATTGCACGCAGCGGCGCACGGCTACGTCGTCATCGTCCAGGACGTACGCGGGCGCTATGCATCTGAAGGCGAGTGGTACACGTTCAGGCACGAGCCGGACGACGGCTACGATACGGTGGAGTGGGCGGCGGCCCTACCGTATTCGGACGGCAGGGTCGGGATGTTCGGCGGATCGTACGTCGGCGCGACGCAGATGCTCACAGCGATCGCGCATCCGCCGCATCTGGCCGGGATCTGTCCTTACGTGACGGCGAGCAACTACCATTCGAACTGGACGTACCAGGGCGGCGCGTTCGAGCAATGGTTCAACGAGTCGTGGACATCGGGCCTGGCGCAGAACGCGTTCGATCGAGACGTCAGCAATCGCACGAACGCGACGAAAGGCATGTGGGAGCTGCCGCTCGAGTCGTACGCCCTGTTCAACGGCCTGACGGACGGCGGCGCGCCCGTCTCGCTGAAATCGCTCGCGCGGTACTTCCTCGACTGGGTCGCGCATCCGAACGAGGACGCGTACTGGAAGCAATGGTCCATCGAAGCGCACTACTCGGACATCACCGTGCCGCAGCTGACCGTCGCCGCCTGGTACGACATCTTCCAGGGCGGCTCGCTGAGGAACTACGTCGGCGTGAAGACCCATGGCGCGACCGATGCTGCGCGCCGCGGCCAGCACCTGCTCGTCGTCATTGGCGGTCATGCGGGAAACGGACCCAAGATCGGCGATGTCGACTTCGGACCCGCCTCGCACTTCGACCTGGACGCCGTCACACTCGCATGGTACGACTACCTGTTCAAGAATGCGCAAAACGAGTTCGCCGGAAAACCGGTGAAGATCTTCGTGATGGGCGCGAACGAGTGGCGTGAAGAAGACGACTGGCCACTCGCCCGCGCGCAGGCGACGAAGTACTTTCTGCACTCGACGGGGAAGGCGAACTCGCTTCGCGGGAACGGCACGCTGTCGACGGTTGCGCCAACCGCGACGGAGCCGCCGGACGAGTATGTGTACGATCCGGCGAATCCCGCGCCAACGATCGGCGGGCCACTCTGCTGCGACGCCGCGCACATGCCGCCCGGCCCGCGCGATCAACGCCCCGCCGAAGCGCGAGACGATGTGCTCGTGTACTCGACGGCGCCACTCGCGTCGGACATGGAAGTCACCGGACCGGTGACTCTCGAGCTGTATGCGAAGTCCTCGGCGGTGGACACCGATTTCACGGCAAAACTCGTCGACGTGTGGCCGAACGGGTTTGCGCAGAACCTCACGGACGGCATTCTGCGCACGAGGTACCGCGACTCGCAGGAGAAACCCGAGCTGATCACGCCGGGGCAGGTCTACAAGCTGTCGATCGACGTGTGGTCCACGAGCAACCTGTTCAAGAAAGGGCACGCGCTGCGGCTCGACGTCTCGAGCAGCAACTTCCCGCGATTCAATCGCAACCTGAATACGGGGGAAGACAACGGCACCGGCCAGCGGTTCGTGTCGGCGACGAACACGATTCTCCACGACGCGCAGCACCCCTCTGCGCTGACGCTGCCCGTCGTTCGCGGGCGGTAGCCATCAGCGTTGGCGCGTGGCGCACATCAAAACCGAAGGATCAGTCCCGCGGAGCCCCTCGTGAAATCGAGCCGGCCCGTACGATCCACGCCCTCGATGAGATCGAGGTTCACACGGCCGAACGTGCGGAAGTAGCGCAGATCGGCACGCAGGCCGACGTGATCGGCGAAGAAGAACATCGCGCCGCCGCCGAAGTCCCAGGCAGCCTCGCTCTTGTCGAGGCTCAGGACGTCGCTGAACGCGTCCACCTTCGAGCGCAGCACGCCGAATCCCGCCAGCGCATACGGACGAAAGCCGACCCCTTTCTGGCCGCCGATGGGAATGCCGAAGAGCAGATTTCCCGTCGCGGTCAGCACGCTGCTGCCGCCGACATCGGTCCTCCCGAAGAAGTCCGGACTGTATGCGAAGTCCGCTTCGAAGCCGAGCACGCCGCCTCCCATGTACGCGAGGCTGGCGCCCCAGTCGACGCGCTTCGCGTCAATCGCGTCGGAAATCGCCTTTCCCGAGTTGCCGCCGAAGTTCACGCCGACGAAGGGGATGAACATGCCGTCGGCGCGGGCCGCCGCGGGTGTGAGCATTCCGAGCAGCAGGCTCAGGGCGAGCGTCCGTTCGAGCACCATGGCAACTCCTCCCGCGAACCAGGCAGACCACGCAGAGTGTACAACACGCGCGCGACGGCGATGCTCGTTGCCGCGATGCGCGAAGGGTTTTGGCGGTCGATCCCGACCGGCGTCACCACCGGAATCGGAAGATGGTCCCGGTCGACCGGCGGGCGTCCGGCGGTTCCGGATTGACGTCCTTGTAGCTCTCGGGCACGCTCGCCCAATCGCTGTAGATGTTTCCGCCAACGTAGAAGCCCGTCTTCTCCGACGTCTTCGAAAGGGGCTCGGATGCCGAGAACAGCGTATAGACGCGCTGCGGCTCTGACGGACCGACTCGATCGTTGAGCGGCACGAACTCGGGGACGCCGTCGCCATTGACGTCCGCGCGGATCCACGTCACGTGCAGCAGCCGATGGTAGGTGCGATCGGCGATCATGCTGCGAAGCTGCGCGTTGAAGCGGTTGACCACGGACTCCGCATCCGGGCGCGTTCGCCTGATCACAAAATAAAGGTCGCGCGTGATGAGCCGCGTCTGGCCGATCTGCAGCTTCGCCGCCGATTCCTGCGGATAATTGTTCACGATGTACTGGACGACGAGCTCGTCCATCAACGTGTAGTCGACCTCGCCGTTCAGGAGCCGTGAGAGGCTGTCTTCCTCGCCGCTCGACCGGACGAACGTCGGGCCCGATTCGTCGATCCCGCCGCCGTACGAGTAGCCCTCGACGATCGCGACGCGCTTCCCTTTCAGATCGGCCAGCGATGCCGCCGATACGTCGGCTCCGTGCTGACCGACGAGGACGAGGCGGTTCTCGAGATATGGCTGCGAGAAGACGAGAACGCGTTCGCGTTCCGGATCCTTCCACGCCGCGGCGCTTCCATCGAAGCGGCCGGACAACAGCGAAGGCGTGAAGTCCGCGGCGCTGACGATCGTCGTGTTCGCCGTGAGGCCGATCCGGCGGAGCGCCGCCTCCACGAGATCGAGCGCAAAGCGCGGCTGGCCGGGCGGGTTGGTGAACGGCGGCCAGGCCGTCGAGACGAGTGTCAGGGGCGTGGGTTCCGCGGACGCAACAAGTAGCGTCGCGGAACACGCGAGCGCGAGGATGGCCGCGCTCATCCGGAAGGGGCCGCGACGGAGAGCATGTGGAAGCATCGAGATTCCATCTCGCGAAAGCACAACTTCGGCCAGACGCCTGGCGCAAGGGCAACCTGCGAATCTCTCTCGCCACGGGCCCGTCGCGGCCTCCGGAATCCCGAGGGCGCTCCGGAGTGACGGAGGGGCCCGCGCCGGGCCGTTCCTCTCGTGGAGTGCAGGTGTACTTCGACACGAACCGGCTCATCCGCGAAGTCTTCGGGCGACACCGGGCGGAACGTATTGCCAGAACGATGTTCCGCTGACAGAATCCGGTGATGCAGGACCGAGCGGGCGGGTCGTCGAACGGCTCCGCCTGGCCACCGCTTCCGCTCGACGCGTGGCGCGACACGTACGCAACGCTGCACATGTGGATGCAGATCGTCGGCAAGGTCTGCCTCGCGCTCACGCCGCTGACGAATCATTTCTGGAACATCGCCTTCCACTTCACGCCGCGCGGTCTCACGACGCTGCCGATGCGCGCCGGCGATGGCACCTTCACGATCGCGTTCGACCTCACGGACCATGAGGTGAGGGTGACGCATTCCAGCGGACGAGCCGAACGCATCCCGCTCGAGCCGCGCACCGTCGCCGACTTCTACCGGCTCGTCATGGACGCGCTCGCACGTCTGGGCGTTCACGTGCGTATCTGGTCGATGCCCGTCGAGATTCCCGATCCGATCCGCTTCGAAGAAGACGTCGTGCACCACGCGTACGATCCGGCGGCGGCGAACGCGTTCTGGCTCGTGCTGCTCGCGATTCGGCCGGTCTTCGAGGAGTTCC
>JAICSD010000006.1 GCA_025937075.1 Vicinamibacteria bacterium
GATCTACATTTCCGGCCCGGGTCACGGGGGCCCTGCCCTCGTAGCCAACACGTACCTCGAAGGCACGTACAGCGAGATCTACCCGGCGGTCAGCCGCGATGCGGAGGGCCTGCGGCTCCTCTGCCGGCAGTTCTCGTTTCCTGGCGGCATTCCAAGCCACGTCGCGCCCGAGACACCCGGCAGTATTCACGAAGGCGGCGAGCTCGGCTACGCGCTGAGTCACGCGTTCGGGGCGGCGTTCGACAATCCAGGCTTGATCATCGCCTGCGTGATCGGCGACGGCGAGGCGGAAACCGGCCCGCTCGCGACGGCGTGGCACTCGAACAAGTTCCTCAATCCGATCACGGACGGCGCCGTCCTGCCGATCCTGCACCTGAACGGCTACAAGATCGCGAATCCGACGGTGCTCGCACGGATCCCCCGCGAAGAACTGCGCGGCCTTCTCGTCGGCTGCGGGTGGGAGCCGTATTTCGTGGAAGGCGACGATCCCGCCGTCATGCATCCGCTGATGGCGGAGACGCTCGATCGCGCGATTTCGGGCATCGCACACATCCAGCAGACAGCCCGGGCGGAGCGCAGCGCCGAGCGCCCAAGGTGGCCGATGATCGTGCTCGCCAGCCCGAAGGGATGGACGGGCCCGAAGGTCGTCGATGGTCTGCGCGTGGAAGGCACGTTCCGATCGCATCAGGTGCCGCTGTCCGATCCCGCGCACAATCCCGCGCACCTCGAAATGCTGGAGACGTGGCTCAAGAGCTACCGCCCGTGGGAGCTGTTCGATGTGAACGGCACGTTCCGTCCGGAGCTGCAGGAGCTGGCGCCCACCGGATTCCGGCGCATGGGCGCGAACCCGCATGCGAACGGCGGGCTGCTGATGCGGCCGTTGCGCGTGCCGGACTTCCGCACCTACGCGGTGAAGGTCGATTCGCCAGGCGCTCACGACGCGGAAGACACGCGCGTCGCCGGACGGTTCCTGCGAGATGTCATCGCGTTGAACGCCAGCCCGCGTAATTTCAGGCTCTTCGGTCCGGACGAGACCGTCTCGAACAGGCTCGACGCCGTGTTCGAGCGAACGGCGCGGCAATGGATCGCGGAAATGGAACCCGACGATCAATGGCTCGCGCCCGAAGGCGCCGTCGTCGAGGTGCTGAGCGAGCACCAGTGTCAGGGCTGGCTCGAGGGCTACCTCCTCACCGGCCGACACGGCGTGTTCAACACCTACGAAGCGTTCGCCCACATCGTTGAATCGATGTTCAACCAGCACGCGAAGTGGCTGAAGGTCACGCGGACGCTGCCCTGGCGGCGTCCGATCTCATCGCTCAATTACCTGCTCTCGAGCCACGTGTGGCGCCAGGATCACAACGGCTTCACGCACCAGGATCCCGGCTTCATCGACCTCGCGCTCAACAAGAAGGCCGAAGTCGTGCGCGTCTACTTGCCGCCCGACGCGAACTGTCTCCTGAGCGTCATGGATCACTGCCTGCGCAGCCGCAACTACGTCAACATCGTCGTCGCGGGAAAGCACGCGGCGCCGCAGTGGCTGCCGATGGACGTGGCCGTGCGACACTGCACCGCCGGCATCGGCCTTTGGGAGTGGGCCAGCACCGACCAGGGGTCCGAGCCCGATCTCGTGCTCGCCGCGGCAGGCGACGTCCCGGCGCTCGAAATTCTCGCCGCCGCGGCTATCCTGCGCCGCCACCTGCCGGACCTCAAGGTGCGGGTCGTGAACGTCGTCGATCTGATGAAGCTTCAGCCCGCGAGCGAACACCCGCACGGCCTCGGCGACCGCGATTTCGACCTGCTGTTCACGCGCGACAAACCGATTATCTTCGCGTATCACGGCTATCCGTGGCTCATTCACCGCCTGACGTACCGACGGACGAACCACCGCAACCTGCACGTGCGTGGATACAAAGAGGAAGGTACGATTACCACGCCATTCGATATGGCGGTGCTGAACGATCTGGATCGTTTCCATCTGGTCGGCGATGCGATCGATCGGCTGCCGCAGCTCGGCGCGCGCGGCGCGTACCTGAAACAACACATGTCGGATCTGCTCACGGATCATCGTCTTTACATCCGCCAGTACGGCGACGACATGCCGGCGATTCGCGGCTGGCGCTGGCCAGAGGCGCCGTAAGCCCACGCGACAGGACCCGGGTGGGTGCCCGCATCGGTAGTGATTCGGCGTATGCTCGACCAGTGCTGCTCGAAGTGATCGTGCAGACGCTCGAGGACGCGTGCGAAGCGGCGCGCGGCGGAGCGGATCGTCTCGAGGTCGTCCGCTCGATTCGCGATGGCGGCCTCACGCCCCCGCTGCCGCTCGTGCACGCGATCGCCGCGGAGACGGGCCTTCCGCTGCGCGTCATGGTGCGCGAGAACAACGGCTTCGGCACCAACGTCGAGGAACTGCCCGTGCTGCGCGCGGCCGCGTCAGCGTTCGCCGCCGAAGGCGTCGACGGCCTCGTCATCGGATTCGCGGCGAACGGCCAGCCGGACGTTCGCGCCGTGGAGGAGGTGCTCGAGGTCGCGCCGAACGCGTCGATCACTTTTCATCGTGCATTCGATGCGCTCGCCGATCCGCTCTCGGCGATCGACGCGATCGCAGGCATCCGCGGCGTGGATCGGATCCTGACGAGCGGTGGAACCGGAGTACCGGCGTCGCGGAGCGTACGCATTCGCGAGCTCGGCGAACGCGCCGGCGGAAGGCTCATTATTCTGGCGGGCGGGCGCGTCGACCTCCCGACGTTCATCAGCATGGCACGGTCGGGCTGGGTCCGCGAGATGCACGTCGGTCGGCTGGCCAGGGTCTCGGACGATCCGGACACGCCCGTTGCCGCGGGGAACGTGCAGATGCTGCGTGAGTTAGCCGCGTCTCTCGCGAGGGGCTGAAGCAGCGCGATCTCGTTCGAAATCCCTTGATATTTCGAGGACCCCGTTCCGATAATCGCGGAGAGTGCGCCAGCTCCTCGCCGTCGTCGCCATGGTGGTATTCGTGTGGGTGTGCGCCGCCGCCCCGGGCGCGGCGCAACAGCGTCCGCGTCCTGCCGCTCGTCCCGCCTCGACCTCGAAACCCGCGCAGCCCGTCCTCAACGATGCATCGATTGCCGGCTTCGAGAACGTCGTCAAACCCTTTCTCGCCGAGAACTGCTTCCCGTGCCACGGCGAGAAGAAGCAGAAGCGCGGCCTGAACTTCGAGGCGCTCACCTCCGCGAAGACGCTGATCGACGATCGCGATCGCTGGGACGAGGTCGTGCTGCGGCTGCGTCACCGCGAGATGCCGCCGGAAGACGAGCCGCAGCCGCCGGACACGCAGCGTCAAGCCGTCGCCGGATGGCTCGCACGCGAGCTCGCGCGCATCGATCGCGTCACGCCGCCCGACCCCGGCCGCGTGACGGCGCGCCGCCTCAATCGCGCGGAATACAACAACACGATCCGAGATCTGCTCGGCGTCGAGATGCATCCTGCGGACGACTTCCCGCAGGACGATACCGGCTACGGGTTCGACAACATCGCGGATGTCCTGTCCCTCTCGCCCGGGCTGATGGAAAAGTACGTCACGGCCGCGGACAAGGTTGTACGGGCCGCCATCTTCGGTCCGCCGGCGCTCGCGCCGACTCTGGCGCGGCTGCGATCGGACGGACGCAAGCCAGGGACCGCGCACGAGACTCCCGAGGAGTACGACGAAACAGGGCTGAGCCTGCCGAACGCCTTCCACGCCATGCATCGCTTTCCGGTGGACGGCGAGTACGTCATTCGCGTCGTGCTCGGCGGGGCGCGGCCGGCGGCATCGGAGCCGATCGCCGTCACGTTGACCGTCGACGAGAAGGAAGTCGCGCGCGTCGCGCACGATCCGGAGCGCGCCGCGACCTTCAGCGACGATCGCCAGGACTTCGGCGGTCAGGCGACGCAGTTCCGCGTGACGCTGACGGCCGGCGATCACTGGATCGCCGTCGCCATTCCGCGGATCTTCGAAGGACTCCCCGCGAAGTACGGTGGCCGCAATCCCTCGAGCCGGCCCGACCCGCCGGCGCGCGAGTTCGTCGCGCCGGCCGGCGCGTCGACGGAGCGCATCGCGCAACTGAGGAAGCGGTTCGATGAAACGACGGAGGAATTGCGCACACTGCCGCTGGACGGCGTCCGCGTCAGCTCCGTGGAAGTGGCGGGACCCTACGCGCAGGCCAAGGGACCCACGCGCGAGAGCACGACGAAAATCTACACGTGCGGTCACCAGCACGGCGAACATCAGCGCTGGTGCGTCTCGCGCATCATGACCGACCTCGCATGCCGCGCCTTCCGGCGCCCGGTTCGCGCCGCCGAAATCGAGAAGTACATCGCGCTCGTGCACCACACGCAGGACGAGGAAGGATCCTTCGAGGAGGGACTCGCCGTCGGCATTCAGGCGCTGCTGGTGTCGCCTGAGTTCCTGTTCCGCATCGAGCACGATCCGCCGGCCACGCAGGATCTGCCGTCGCACCGGATCACGCTGCACGAGCTCGCGGCGCGGCTCTCGTATTTCCTCTGGTCGAGCATGCCGGACGAGGAACTGCGGCGCGCGGCGGACAGCGGCACCCTGCGCGACCCCGGCGTGCTGGCGGCGCAGGTTCGCCGCATGCTGCGCGACCCGAAGGCGCGCGCACTCGCGGAGGGCTTCGGCGGGCAGTGGCTGCAGTTCCGTGGACTGGAGTCGGTGACGCGCGACCGCGATCGGTTCGAGTTCGAGGATTACCTGCGGCTGTCGATGCGGCGCGAGACGCAGATGTTCGTCGACTACGTCGTCCGGCAGGATCGCAGCATCCTCGACTTCCTCGACGGCAAGTACTCGTTCCTGAACGAGCGCCTCGCGCGGCACTACGGCGTCGCCGGGGTTCGCGGTCCGGAGTTCCGAAAAGTCGATTTGACGGGATATCCGCGCGCGGGCGTTCTCACCCAGGGCAGCGTCCTGACCGTCTCTTCATACGCGACCCGCACGTCGCCCGTGCTTCGCGGCAAGTGGATTCTCGAGAATTTGCTGAACGCCCCGCCGCCGTCGCCGCCCGCGGATGTCCCGAACCTCGACGAGAAGGCGATCGGCACGTCCGCGTCGATGCGGGAACAGCTCGAAGCCCATCGCAAGGATCCGACGTGCGCCGCGTGCCATCGCCGCATGGATCCGCTCGGGTTCGGCCTCGAGAACTTCGATGCCGTCGGCGCGTGGCGGACGAAGGACGGGAACTTCGAGATCGACGCATCCGGCTCGCTGCCAGACGCCGACGACTTCGACGGTCCGATGGAGCTGGAGGCGATCCTCGCGAAGCATCCGGACGCGTTTGCGCGGTGCCTCACGGCCAAGCTCCTCACGTACGCCATCGGCCGCGGCCTCGAGCCGTACGACAAGCGCATCGTCCGGCGGATCGCACAGCGGCTCCCCGCGCGCGGGTATCGGTTTTCGGCGCTCGTGCTCGATATCGTGGACAGCCTGCCGTTCCAGTCGCGGCGGGCCAGCCCGCCGGAGCCGGCGGAGGCGCGAAGGCGGGCGGATTCGCGCAACTGAAGTTGCGCGCTACGAGAGCATTATGATGATCACGCGCATGCATCTGCCACGCCGGACGTTTCTGAAGGGAATGGGCGCGGTGATTGCGCTCCCTGTGCTCGACGCGATGACGCCGGCGTTCGCCGCGCCAGCCGGTTCGGCCAAATCGCCGCTGCGGCTCGCGTTCACCTACGTGCCCAACGGGATCACGATGGCGGACTGGACGCCGGCGGCGGACGGCGCGGCCTTCGAGTATTCGCGCATCCTGAAGCCGCTCGAGGCATTTCGATCCGAAACGCTCGTCCTGTCTGGACTCTCCCACAAGAACGGCAATGCGCTCGGAGATGGACCGGGGGATCACGCGCGCGCAGCGGCGTCGTACTTGACCGGCGTGCATCCGCGCAAGACGGCCGGCGCGGACATCGAGAATGGCATTTCCATCGATCAGATCGCCGCGCAGCACTTGGCCGAGGAGACGCGCTTCGGATCACTGGAGCTGGGCTGCGACGATTCGCGCACCATCGGCAACTGCGATTCGGGCTACTCGTGCGCGTACACGAACAGCCTCGCGTGGCGTGGGCCCGCGACGCCGATGCCGCCGGAAACCAACCCGCGCCTCGTCTTCGAGCGACTCTTCGGCGATCTCGACACGAGCATTCCCGCCGAGACGAGGGCGCGGCGGCTGCAGCACAGGCGCAGCATCCTCGATCTCGTGAGCGAGCACACACGCAGGCTCGTCGCGGATCTGGGCGCGCCGGATCGGCGCAAGCTCGACGAGTACCTCGAATCGATCCGCGAGATCGAGCGGCGGATCGAGAAGTCGGAAGCAGATCTGACGGGGCTCACGCCGTCAATCGACAAACCGACCGGGATTCCCGTCCTGTACGCCGATTACGTGAACCTGATGTTCGATCTGCAGATCGTCGCGTTCCAGACCGATTCGACGCGGGTCGTGACGATGATGATGGGGCGCGAGGGCAGCCTGCGCACGTATCCGGAGATCGGCGTCCCCGATCCGCACCATCCGCTCACCCACCATCGCGGCAATCTCGAATGGATCGAGCGCGTGACGAAGATCAACTCGCTGCACACGGAGCTGTTCGCGGATTTCGTGAAGAAGCTGCGGTCCACGCCCGATGGCGACGGAACGCTGCTCGATCATTCGATGGTCGTCTACGGAAGCGGCCTGAGCGATGGCAACAGACACACGCACGAGGATCTGCCGGTTCTTCTCGTCGGGGGCGGCGGCGGTTTCCGTACGGGCCGCCACGTCGTATACCCGAAGGACACGCCCATGACGAATCTCTTTCTCACGCTCCTGGATCGAATCGGCGTGCAGGAGGAGAAGATCGGAGACAGCACGGGGCGGATCGAGCACCTGGCAGACGTGTAGGACGCGAGGCGGGATCACAGGAGATCAGGAGACCAGGAGAACAACAGCTAACTCCTGATCTCCTGAACTCCTGTGATCAATACAGCGTAAACGCGTAGATCGTGTCGCCGGCGGCGACGGTGAGGTACTGCTTTCCGTCCAGCGTGAACGTCTGCGGCGCGTTCGTGACGTTGCCGACGTGCGAGTGCCACACCGGCTTCCCCGTCTTCGCATCGTGCGCCACGATGTTACCGCCCGCGTCGCCGGCGAACACGAGCCCGCCCGCCGTCGTCAGCAGACCGCCACCCCCGCCGCCGCCGTTCAGGCCCGGATACCGCTCGCGCCATACGGCCTTGCCCGTCTTGTAATCGAGCGCGGTGAGATAACTCCCGGCCGACCCGATGTGCGCTTCGAGCTTGCCGCCAAGACCCATCGAGCCGCGCGGATCGGGATCGAGCAAATAGAAGATCGAGTAGCCGTTCTCCTCGGCAACGTAGAAGAGCCCCGTATCCGGATTGAAGGCCGGCGGCTCCCAGTTCGTCACGCCCCCTTCGTTCGGCGAGACGAGCGAGCCGCCAATCGTCGCGTCCTTCTCGACGATGCGCTTCGGCCGGCCCTTGTCGTCGAGACCGGACGCCCAGTTCGTCTCCTTTCCGAACTTGCTGGTGACGATGTGCTCGCCGGTCGTGCGATCGAGGACGAAGAAATAGCCGTTGCGCGCGGCCGTGGCGACGAGCTTCCGCGGTCGCCCGTTGATCTGGCCGTCGAACAACACCGGCGTCTGCGCGGAGTCCCAGTCGTGCTTGTCGTGCGGCGACGTCTGGTAATACCACGCCATCTTCCCCGTATCGACGTTGACCGCTATGAGCGAGCACGTGAAGAGGTTGTCGCCTTCGCCGCGTCCCTCGGTGTACGCCGGCGTAGGGTTGCCCGTGCCGAAGATATAGAGGTTCGTCTCCGGATCGAATGACCCAGGGATCCAGACCTGCGCGCCGCCGTGGCGCGCGGCGTCGAGATCCTTCCACGTGTCGAGACCAGGATCACCCGGATTCATCGGGACGGTATAGAACTTCCATTGCAACTCGCCAGTGTCAGGATCGAACGACTGCAGGAATCCGGGCGCGTCGAGGTCGTTGCCCGTTCCGGCCAGCACGTGATTGCCGATGACAACGGGGGCCATCGTCGAGAAGTACTGCTGGTTGAAGTCGGAGATGACCTTGTGCCAGCGCTCCTTGCCCGTCTTCGCGTCGAGCGAGACGAGGAAGTCGTCAGGCGTCTCGAAGTACAGATAGTTGTTCCACATCGCCATCCCGCGGGTGCCGATGTGCGTTCCGCCCTTCGTCTTCCAGAAGTAGTGCCACAGCTCGCGACCCGAGCGGGCGTCCATCGCCCACGCGTTGTCCGGCGTCGCCACGTAAATCGTCGCGTCCACCATCAGCAAAGACGCCTTGATGTTGCCGCCACCTCCCGCAGGGAATTCACCCGTCCCTTCTCCCCCGACGATGACTGGGCGTCCGCCGCCGCGGCCGAAGCCGCCAAAGCCGCCGAACTCGTTTCCCGGTCCGGGGGTGATGCGCGCCGTCCACGCGAGCGTCAGGCTCTTGACGGTGGTCTGGTTGATCTGTTTCAACGCGCTGTACCGCTTTCCGGAGTAATCGCCGGAATAGGTCGGCCACGAATCGGCCAGCGGCTGGAGGATGTCCTTCGGATTCAGCCCGCGACCCTGCGCGGCGATGGCGATCGGCACGATCGCGAGTGAGATGGCAATCAGCAGTTTCTTCGTCATTTGAGTGTCGCCAGATACGCGGTGACGTCGTGCATGTCCTTGTCGGTCAGCGTGGACCAGAGCGCGCGATGGCCCGCGAGCGGATCGTCGATCGCCACCGTTGCCTTGTCGTCGAGGCGGACAGAGCGGACCGTCTCGTCTGGAAGCATCAGCGTGACGAGGAAATGATCGATCTGCAGCAGACGCCCTTCCACCTTTTCGCCGTTGGCGAGCGTCACGCTTGCGGTCACGGGACGGCCGGATGGAGCCGAGCCGCCGCGACCCGGACCTCCGCGTCCGTTCGACGCGCTGCCGCTCACCCACGCGTTCTGGAGAATCTTCGCTTCCGGAAGGCGCGTGCCGATGCCGGCCATATCGCCGGTCGCGGAGTGACACGAGCTGCATTTGGCCTGGAAATAGCCCTGTCCGGCGGTCGCGTCTCCCACGAGTGCATTCGGCGGAGCGACGCCCGTATCTGGTGGTGCACCCTGCGGCCGGCCCGCGGCCTGCAGGCTGTGCAGGTACGCCGCGACCGCCTTGGCATCGTCGTCACTCATGGGAATCGGCGGCATGCCGCGCTCCGCACGAGCGCCGTGAATGATTGGCGTGATCAATTCGCCGGCCTGATCATTCAACACCAGCTGCGACCGCAGCAGGTTCGGGCCGCCCAACTGCCCGCCGCGGGCGTCGGCCCCGTGGCATGCGCTGCACGTACCGCTGAAGATGGTCTTGCCGCGTTCGACGAGAGCCGGATCCTCGGGAGGGCGCTGCTGCGCCGGGAATACGGCGCGTCCACGACCGGCGGGGCCAGGCGCCGGCGCCTGCGGAGCCGGGGTCTGGGGCACCGGAGGCGTCTGCGCGGGCAGAGGCGCCTGCGTGAGGAACAGTACGAGCGCGGCGATCGCCGCCGCGACTACGCTCTTGATCGGCATTCCCTTCACCTCGACCTCGAATCTCATCAGCGCTGGAACATGCATCGTAGTCAGACGAGGCACTGCAGAGCAAGCCGCGATGGCGGCCCTGAAAGGGCCGCCCCACGATCGTCGTGGCGCGGGCCTTTCAGGCCCGCGTCGTCGCCGTGGCGCGTTCCCCGGAATCAGACCAGAGCGCTTGCACCACCTTGATCAATACGATCCCGCTGATGACAAAGACGATCGTGCAGATCGCAAATGGGACGAACCGGTAATAGAGGAGATTTCCAACCGCGAACAAGGCCGACCAGATCGCGGCGGATCCCGCCACCCATCCGAGCAGCGCCATCGGAATGTTGTCGGGCGAGGTCCGGCTGTCGGCAGGAAGCCCGGCGTCCCTCCGTACCTTCGCCCATCCCGGGCCGGATGGACGAACCAGCATGTAGAAGCGGAGCAGCACGTCGCGATCCGTCGGCGGCGAGACGTACGCGGTGATGAGCCAGCACACCGTGGTCACCGCGACCGTCATCAGCAGTGCCGCGTGCGTGCTGAAGCTCACGCCGTTCTTCGCGAGCACGAGCAGCAGCGCCGAGAACCCGAACGAGCTGATCATCGCCACGATCTCGCACCACGCGGTGACGCGCCACCAGAACCAGCGCACGAGATAGAGCAGGCCGGTGCCCGCGCCAATCTGCAGGATGATGTCGAACGCGTCCTTCGCCGTGTCGAGCAGGTAGACCGTCGCGGACGAACAGATGAACAGCAGGATCGTGACGACGCGGCCTGCGCGCACGTAGTGACGCTCCGTGGCGTCGGTCTTCACGAACCGCCGGTAGAAGTCGTGCACCAGATACGAAGCGCCCCAGTTGAGGTGCGTGAGGATCGTCGACGAGTTCGCCGCGATCAGGCCGCCCACCATCAGGCCGATGAAGCCGGTCGGGAGGAATTTCAGCATCGCCGGGTACGCGATGTCGTGCCCGAGCAGACGCGGGTCGAGATTTGGAAACGCCTGCTGGATATCCGAGAGCTGCGGATAGACGATGATCGACGCGAGCCCCACGAGGATCCATGGCCACGGGCGCATCACGTAATGCGCGATGTTGAAGAAGAGGACGGCCCCGAGCGCGTCCCGCTCCGACTTGGACGCGAGCATCCGCTGCGCGATGTAGCTGCCGCCGCCCGGTTCCGATCCCGGATACCACACGGACCACCACTGCACGGCGATCGGCATGATGAACACGGCAACCGCAAGATCCCAGTTGTTGCGGAAGTCGGGGAGCACGTTCAGATAGTTCAGTCCGCCGGGCCCCGGCGTCGCCGAGAGCTTCTGGATCATCGCGTGCAAGCCGCCGACCTGCGGCGCCATCACCGCGAAGTACGCGGCTGCGGTGACCGCCGTCATCTTGATGAAGAACTGAATCATGTCGATGACGAGCACGCCCCAGAGGCCCGAATGCGCCGCGAACGCCACGTTCAGCAGGCCCAGCGTGAGCAGCGTCTGCCAGCGCTCGAGCCCGAAGAGGACCGCGGCAATCTTGCACGCCGCAAGATTGACCGTTGCCATGATGATGCAGTTGAAGAACAGCCCGAGGTAGATGGCCCGAAAGCCGCGGAGACCGCGCGCGGCCACACCCGAATAGCGAATCTCGTAGAACTCGAGATCCGTCATCACGCCGGATCGGCGCCACAGGCGCGCGTAGAAGAACACGGTCGCGACGCCGGTCAGCACGAACGCCCACCAGACCCAGTTCCCCGCCACGCCGTTGCGCCGGACGATGTCCGTCACCAGGTTCGGCGTATCGCTGCTGAACGTCGTCGCCACCATGGAAAGGCCGGCGAGCCACCAGGGGACGGCGCGGCCGGATACGAAGAACTCCGAGGTGTTCTTGCCGGCGCGATGCCCGAGGAACAGGGCCGGCGCGAAACAGATCGCGAGCGTGACGGCAATGACCAGCCAATCGATCGGATAGATGTGCATGATTGAGGGTGCGGGGCGATTCTAGCGGATTATTCCCTTTAGAAACGTCTTCGCCCTTTCCTTGAGCTGGTTCTTCGCCGCACGCGCCAGCGCGTCGGCCATGTCGATCATGATGGAGGGGTGTTCGGCCGTGCCCGTGATCCGCGCCGGGAGCACGATCCGGTTGTTTTCACTTGCATAGCGATAGAGGTCGCGGCCTGCCTGCTTCGATAGTTCCTCCGACAGAATCAGGTCGGCATCCAGGTTCACCGCGTGGGTCGCGAGATCGATCCACCCGCGGCCGTGCATGTCGAAGTCTCGCGACGCAAACGTCAGGTTCTGGGTCGTGGCGCGCCGCCCGCCGACCGCGAGATCGGCTGAGAGCTGTGAGAAGTGCTCGCCCGATCCCTTGGGCGCCTCGCCGGACGGGCGCCCGAACGCCAGGATGACCGTGCGGACGATCTCCAGGCCCGGCACGTCGCCGTCGCGAATGGTGATCGACACGTTCCCCGCGGCATTCGAGAAGGCGCGCTGCACATCGGATCCCGCGCTGTGGAGCGCCCCGCGCGACTGCAGCGTACCCGTGATCGCTCCTGAGGCGCCGGCAAACCGGGCAAGTTGCGCGACGTCAACCCCCGAGAAGGCGCCGCGCCAGTCGTACTGGGGCTGCGCCGATCCGGTCCGCACGGAGATCGCGCCGTCGTATGCGCCGCCGAACGACGAGAGCCGCAGGGGTTCGAGCACGACGCGTCCGCTGGTGAGGCGGCACCGCGTCGTCAAATTGGTGAACGCCGCGCCGACGATGCGGCCGGTCTTCGCTGCAATCTGGAGCGTGATATCGAGTGGACTGGCGGGAGAGGCTTCGCCGGACGGCGTGTCGCCGCGGCCGAAGGGCGCCGCGAACTCGATCAATCCGTCGAGATCGAGCGCGGCCGCATCGATCGTGAAATGGCCGACGCGGCGGGCGAGGTCGGTCATCGCACCGGACGCGGTGAGCGTCGTGTGCTCGGCGCTGGCCTCGACACGCTCGATCCGGAGTCCGTCAGCGGAGTACGCGAGCTCGGCGTTCACGAGCAGCGTGCGTCCGCCGGACACGAGCGTCACGCTCCTCAGCGCGATCGATCGAATCGCGTCGATCTGGAACCAGGACGCTCCGTGAGTGGACTCCCTCGTTCGAGGACGCGGCCGCGTCAGGAGCGCGAAGAACCGCGGCGCGTCCAGACGGCTGCGATCGACGATGATGTCCGCCTCGGCGATGCGGCGCGACAAGAGCGGACGCAGCCCCGTCGAGAGGACGAGGCGATCGATGGTGAGCGCGTTCGACGCGCCGACCACGACGTGCGAGAGCGAGAGCCCCGGACGCGGAAAGAGACTGAAGTCGAGCGCGCCGATGCGGACCGGTTCGCCCACGTAGACGGACGCCTGCGCTTCGAGCGCCGTCCTGATTCGATCGTCCGCGAGCCGCGAACGAAGAACGAGGACGACGCCGAGACAGATCACCAGAAGGGCGAGCGCCGCCCATGCCAGCTTGCGAGCCATCTTCTTCAGATGGTCTCACGAGTTGGAGGGTGCGTCTTCGGCGTGGCTTTCCGCCTTCAGGCGGAAGGCCCCAGGACGCAGGCGCCGGTTCGCTCAGATGTTCGTGTTTGCCGCGGTCATCAGCTCGCGTTCGGCCTGCAGCCAGTCGTCCAGCGCACGGCCGTGCTGGCCGCCGCGGGCGCAGAACACTTCGAACGCACGTCTGGCAATTTCAGCTTCCGTGACCGTCAAAGTGGATACTGCCGCTACAGCGGGGGTTTCCGATTTCGTGGTGGTCTTCCTGGACTTCGGCTTCGTCGTGGTTGTCTTCGCCATTACTTTCCCTTGCACCTTACCGTCGCGCCAGCCGCCGCGCAGGAACACCACGGGCCTGACACGCTTCACCGACCCCGAGTTTCCTGACGTGTTGTGGGGCTGACGAGCATTTTAGCGCAGGCGGGCCCGAATCGGATCAAGGAAACTGCAGCAGGCGGTCGTAGTCCTCCGGCGTGTCGAAATCGCGCAGGATGCCTGGGTCGTCCACCTCGACGTTGAGCAGATCGTGTGCGTGCGCGTGCACCACTGCGCGGGCGCCGCTGTGCGGATCTGCGTGGCGCAGCTCGTCGAACACGCGCCGCGCGAAGATGACGGGATGGCCGTGTCGTCCCTTGTGGACGGCGCGCACGATCGACGCTGACGACGTGATGAACGCAGCCTTGACGGCGGCGATCGTTTCCGCGCGCATGAGCGGAATATCGACCGGCATCACCAGGATGCCGTGCACGCCTGGCCGATCGACGGCATCGAGTCCGGCGATCAGCGACGAGAGCTGACCGCGATCCGCGTCGAGGTTCTCGACTACGCGCGCAGCGCACTGCTCCGCAACCGTTCGAAGCGCCTCGTCGTCTGGCCGGATGACCACGACCACGTCGTCGGCGTCGGTGCTGCGGAAGGTCGAGACGAGGCGGGCGACAAATGTGTCGCCGCCCTGCCCGATCGGCAGCAACGCCTTGGGACGGCGCATGCGTTCGGACCGTCCGGCGGCGAGAATTACGGCAGGAATGATGATGGCGGGCACGTGCCCGTAACCCCTACCATTTCTTGACTTCCGGGACTGATATCCCTACACTGGCCCCGTTTTCAAGCTCAGCGTGCGCCTGGCGGACCGGGCCGGCGGCGCGTGGGTCGCGGCGAGACACGGCAGCATTTCAAGTGTACTCCTGCGCTCGGCTTGCGAAGCCTCCGGGATGATCCCGGGGGTGCCGTTCATCGGAGGACACGGGTATGCCAACCGGCACGATCGCTCGGCTACTGATCGACAAGGGCTTCGGGTTCATCCGCGATGAAAGCGGGATTGAGCATTTCTTCCACCGCAGCTCGGTCCGGGGCGCCGTGTTCGAGCTGCTGCGTGAAGGCCAGCGCGTCGAGTTCACGCCGGAGGAATCCGGCAAGGGTCCCCGCGCCGGCGAAGTCCGCCTGATCGAGAGCTAACGTTCCTCAGACCCGGGCGGCGCATCCGCCCGGGTTCATTCCTTCGGCATCACCTTCTCATATCCGTCCCCAGCTCGCCCGTGAACGAGAGGCGCGCCTGTCTCCGGATTCGTTTGAGATCGGTGGCGGAAGCGCCTGGGAGTCGAACCCAGCCCTCCCGCTCAACGCGGGAAGCAACCGATTTTGAAGACCGGGAGGGCCACCGGGCCCCGTTCGCTTCCGTTGTGGCGATTATGGCCCGAGTTCCGCTGGTGCGGGCGAAACAGAGAAGTCGAACGTATCGAGCAGCCGGCATTGACGCGCGCCGCCGCAGCGTTCAGCGAGCGCGCTACTGCCTCCGCAGCACCGGGCTGTTCACGATCACGTTGATCGCCGGGAACGCGGGATCCGCGATGAGGCTGTTGACGACGAAGCGCTCGCCGTCTGGCGAGAGGGTGAAATTGGAACCGCCGAAGAACGATTGGAGCGCCACGCGGAACAGGCGCTGCGGCGCGCCGGGGTTCCAGGTCGGGCCCGGGCCGACGGGCGTCGACATCAGCCATCCGTCCTGGGAGACGAACAGCAGCTCGCGTCCATCCGCGCGCCAGTGAGGCTCGGCGCCCCCTTCGGATGAAAGCTGCCAGCGCGCGCCGGTCGCGGGCACCGGCTCCACGTAGACCTCCGGCCGCCCGGAATCGTCCGCCGCGTACGCGATGAACTTCGCGTTGGGCGAGAACTCCGCCTGCATCCCGTTGTCGGATCCCGCCGTCTTTCGGACGAGCGAGCGCTGCATCGTCTTGGCGTCGAGGATCCAGAGGCCCTGCCGCGGCACGGAGAAAGCGACCAGCCGTCCGTCGCGCGACCAGTCGTCAACGCGCTTGTTCTCCTGCGACGTGTAGAGACGCTGCTCCTCGGGAACCGCGTCGACTTCCTTGCGGTACACGTCGTAGAACGCACCGCGCTTCGAGGAGAACGCCACGTGCCGTCCGTCCGGGGCCCACACCGGATTGATGTCGGGCGCAGAGTTGCGCGTCAAGCGCGCGGCGCTGTGCCTGCGAAGATCGAACAGCCAGACGTCGGAGTCCGACGACTCCTCCAGCGTCTTCTGCGCGACGACGCGATTGCCGTCGGGCGAGAACCGCGGATGCGAGTAGAACGCCGGCGGCCCGAGCGACTCGATCTCCCGGCCGCGCCGGTCCATCATCACCAGCCGCGTGGACGCGAGCTGCTCGCGCACGCGATACACCAGCACGCCGTTCGACGACACGTCGAACGCCGCGTCGTCCGACGTGTGGTACTTGACGTCTGCCGCGAGAGCGACCGGCTCGCCGCTCACCTGCGCGGAGCGCTCGTCGAAGGGCTGCGCCATGAGCGTGCCGTTGCGGACGAACAGCAGATGTCCCGACCGCGAGTACGCGACGCGGGAGTATTCCGGCATCACGCGCCGGCGCGCGGGCGAGTCGAGCGACCCGACGTAGAGGCCGCCCACGCCGTCGATCTTGCTGCGCACGATGAACAGGAATCGCCGGCCATCCGGCAGGAACTCGGGCCACGAGTGGCGGTACTCGCCGCGCTCGGTGTCGACGACGGTCACGTGCGACCGTCCGCTGCCGTCCGGCGCGATGCGATCGATGCCCGTCTCGGTCGCGACGATGAGCACGCCCTGCGGGCTCCAGTCGCCCCCGCGCACGCGCCCCACTTCGGCGAGCGTTTCCACCCGTCCGCTCTCGATGTCGGCGACCTGCAGCTTGCCGCTGGCGACGTACGCGAGCTGCCGCGCGTCGGGCGACCAGAACGGCGTCTCACGTGCCAGCGTCGACGTCAGCGGACGGCCTTGTATCGCGTCGAGCGCGCGGACCCAGAAAACGGAGCGGCCCTCGAACAGCGTGCCGAAGACGACCAGGCGCCCGTCGGGCGACACGCGCGGCCAGCTCGACGTGTCGTACGGCGGACCAATCGTGAACTGCACGACCGGAGGAACGGCGCCGCTGCGCGGACGGAGCAGCAGCAATCCGCCGGCGACAACGCCCGCGAGCACCGTTGCCGCTGCGATCCATGCGACTGCGCGCCTGCGGCGCCGGTCCCCGGCCGGCACGCGCGCTGTCGTCTGCGACCCCAGAATGCCCGCGAGGGCGCTCTCCATGTCCGCCGCAGCGAGGAATCTCGCAGACGGATCCGCGTGCGTGGCGCGCACCACGAGCTGCACGACCGGATCCGGAAGTTCCGGACGCAGATCGCGCAGGCGGAGGCGTTTGCCGCTCTTGTGAACCCGGCGCACATCCGAGAGCGTGCTCCCGTCGATGGGCAGCCGTCCGCTGAACAGATAAAAGAGGAGCACTCCGACGCCGTAGGTGTCGGTTGCCGGCGACGGCTGCGCGCCGTCGAACAGCTCCGGCGCCATATACAGCGGCGTGCCCGACAACGCGGACCCCGGCTGCGGCTCCGCCGCACCGACGCCGCTGAAATCCATGAGGACGATGCGGCCGCCGACCTCGCGCATCACGTTCTGCGCCTTGATGTCCCGGTGCAGGAGACCGGCGGAATGGAGCGCCGACAGCGCACGGCATACGTCGATGCCGATGCCGGCGACTTCGCGCGCGCTCATCGGGCCGCGGTCGCGCACCAGCTCCGCGAGCGTCTGGCCCTCGATGAACTCCATCCAGATGCCGACCTGGTCGTCGATCTGGTCGGCGCCGTAGACGTTCATCACGTTGGGATGTCGGATTCGCGCGAGGTGCTGCGCCTCGCTCAACGGATCGTTGCCGTTGCCGGCGCGGAGCAGCTTCAGCGCAACTTCGCGTTCGAGCCGCGTGTCCCACGCGCGATGAACGGTTCCAAACGCGCCTCTGCCGACTTCCTCGAGGAGAATGAGATGGCGCCACAGCTTGTGCTGCGGCGCAGCGGCTTCATCGGGCGTGGACTGCTCGAGCTCCGTCCGATGCGCGTCTACGACGGCGACGAGGCGGCGCAATCCGCGAAGCGCGGCTTCCGTCTGCACGCTCGTGGAACGCGCCTGCACTTGATCCCAGTCGACCCGCTTACCCTGACAGACCTCGTCCGCGAGCGCGATGAGCCAGTTGTCGTCACGCGGATCGCTCAACGCCCATCTCCATGGCAAGGCGAATCAAGGCGCGGCTGACGGCCACGCGCGTGGCGCCGACAGACGTCTTGCCGAGCAGCTCGGTGATTTCGGAGTAGTCGAACCCGAGCTCGACGCGGGCGACGATCAGATCGCGTTCGATCGGCCGCAGGCGCGCCAGCGTCTCTTCGTAGCGTTTGAGCGTGTCGCGGCCAACGGCAACCTCGAGCGGCGACGGATCGTTGGCGACGAATTCATCGGTGAGCCCCGCCGTCGGTGGACGCCGCGATGCGCGACGGATGACATCGAGCAGCCGGTTGCGCAGCGCTTGGCACGTGTATCCCCAGAACGCGCCTTCGTGCTCGGGGAGAAATCCGTCCAGCCTTCGAACCGACTGGAGCAGCGCGTCCTGAACGATGTCTTCGGTGTCGAGGTGATCCCGGGCCCATACGGGCATCCGGCCGCGCGCCCAGCGGCGAAGCCGCGGAAGGTAGCGCGCACACAGCTCCTCGCGCGCACGCTCATCGCCATCCTGCGCTCGCAGGATGAGGCTCACCGATGAGTTTGCAGCCGCGCCGGACAGGCTATCCGATGCCTGCGCTTGGTGTTCGGCCATGTGGGGAGCTTGCCAAAACCGCCAGCCCGTTGAGCCGGGTTGCGCTCCCTAATCATACTCGGCAACGGCTCAGACGAGGAGCCTTAAAAAAGTCCCGGTATCGCTCAAGTCGGGGAAGACGACGTCGGCCCCGCTGGCCCGCAAATCCTCGACGGAATAGCTTCCGGTTGCCACGCCGACGGGACGCGCCCCGACGGCGTGCGCGCAGGCGATATCGTGCGGCGTGTCGCCGACGACGAGCACGTCCGACGGCGAGGCGTCGGCAATCCCGCACTCGCGCGCGCGCTGGATCGCCACGGGCACCAGCGCATTCCTGTCCGACGCATCGTCGCCGAACGCGCCGCACGCAAAATACTTCCAGAGGTCGAAGTGTTCGAGCTTGACGCGCGCGCCCGCGGCAAAGTTGCCGGTGAGCAGGCCGACGGCCACGTCGTGACGCGCGCGGAGCGCGTCGAGCAGCTCACGGATGCCCGGCAACACAGCCTTCACGCCGCGGCCAGGCAGCTCGATCTCCTCGCGCAGATGCTGCACGTATCGATCGCGCAACTCGTGAAGCAGCGATCGGTCGAGTGCCCTGCCCTGGCCTGCGAGCGCGTCCTGAAGAATGATCCAGTCCGTACGTCCAGCGATTGGAACGCCGTCGAGGACATCCCGGTGTCCCGTGATGTCCTCGCACGCGCGATTCATCGCCCGGATGCCCGCGCCGCCGGTGAGCACGAGCGTGCCGTCGATATCGAAGAGGACGAGGTGTGCGATCTGCATGAGGGTGCTGATGTAGATTACAGCCGGAGGAGGACACGATGCGACGTTCACTGATGATAGTCACTGCCGTCCTGATCGCCGCGGGAACGACTGCTGCCCGCTCGCAGGAGCCTTCCGCGAAGCCCACGACCTCCAGAGCGTCGGGCGCAGGAATCGTGCAGGCGCACGCGGACATCAAGGGAGAAGGCATCACCGGGCGCGCGACGTTCGTCGAGCGCCAGCAGGGGACGGGCAAGCTGGTGGAGGTCAATCTCACGCTCTCCGGCCTCAAGCCGGGGCTCCACGGCGTGCACCTTCACGCCGTCGGCAAGTGCGCGCCGGACTTCGCGGCAGCCGGGGGCCATTTCGATCCAGGTCCCGCGAGCAACACGGATCCGGACGCGAATCATCCCTTTCACATGGGCGATCTGCCGAACGTGCAGGCCGGAGCCGACGGCCGCGGCAGCATGAAGGCGGTGACGACGAGGGTGACGCTGTCGGACGGTCCGCTGTCGCTCTTCGATCAGGATGGCTCCGCGATCATCATTCACGCCAATGAAGACCAGATGATCACGGGCGCGCCGAAGTCGGGCGTGAGCGGGGGCCCGCGTGCCGCGTGCGGTGTTATCGAGAAGGGTTAGAACCTGAGGAAGCTCGATCGTGCCGGTTTGAGCTCTCCCGTCCCGCCGCGCAGGACGTAATGTCGCTGCGCAGCGATCGTATTGAACTCGCGATCCTCTGAAAGGATAAGGGTCGCGAGACCGCTCGCCGCGGTCAGCCGCGCGGCGTCAGTCGCGAGCGCGCGGCTGGCCGTCCGATCGAGGCCGGCAGTTGGATGCTCCAGGATCAGCAGCGCGGGTGCGAGAGCAACGGCACGCGCCATGTGCGCGCGCGCCCGCACGTCCGGCGCGAGCACCGCGATTGGCTGACGCAGCGCGGCTGAGGGGATCCCGATCTCAGCCGCCAGGGCCTCGGCGCGTTGTGCGATGTCGGGCGGCACGGGATCGATCTGCAGGGTGAAGGGCATCGCCAGGTTCTGCAGCAGCGTCGCGCCATCGAGCAGCACGGCGCGCGGGGACACGATGCCGAACCGATCGAGCGACGAGAGCCAGGCGTCGCCGTCGGCAATCTCGCGCGTGTTCTGCTCCAGCACGAACACATCCCCTTCGTCGGGCAGCGACGCGCCCGTCACGAGGTTGACGAGGACTTCCGAGCTGCCGGCGTCCAGCCCCGAGATCGCCACGCGCTGGCCGCGTACAATCGTCAGCTCACGAATGCGGAGCGGACGCAGACCGTGATAGCGCTTCTGAAGCGAGGAGATGCGCAGCACTGACGCCACACGCGCCTACAGCTGCGCGGAGCGGCCGACCACGGCCAGGAGCGCAGAATAGTCGTCGAGCGGGAGCGTCACGACACCGAGCCCGGGGGCGCGATGGCCGGCGTTGCCGTGGAAATCCGATCCTCCTGTCACGAGAAGACCGTGAGCGCGGGCGAGCGAGCGGTAATGCGCCTCCGCGGCGGCATCATGATCGCTGTGGCGGGCCTCGAGCGCGTCGAGGCCCGCGTTCGCGAGCGCCGGAATCAGATGATCCCGCCGCGACACGCCCGGATGCGCAAGAGACGCGGTGCCGCCGGCCTCGTGAATGATCTGCACGACGTCCTCGGCGGGTGTGCCGACGCGCGGGACGTACGCGGGACGATCGTGCTCGAGATATCGCGTGAAGGCCTCGTCACGCGTGCGGACGTGTCCGGCCGCGACGAGCGCCAGCGCGATCTGCGGACGCCCGACGCTGCGGCCGCGGCGCGCGTCCACAAGCACGGCTTCCGCGTCGATCGGACAGCCGATCCCGGCGAGGCGCTCGGCCATCACCGCGACACGACGGATGCGATCCAGTTGCTGCCGCTCGAGCAAAGCGCGCAGCGCAACCGACGCCGGATCGATGAAATACCCGAGGACGTGGAGATCGCGGCCATCCGCGACCGCGCTGATCTCGATCCCGGGGACGAGCTCGATGCCGCGGGCCCGCGCGGCGGCGCGCGCCTCGTCGAGGCCCGCCGTCGTATCGTGATCCGTGATGCTGATGACCGTCAGGCCGGCGGCATGCGCCGCGTCCACGAGATCGGCCGGACGTAAGTTGCCGTCGGACGCGGTGGTATGGAGGTGGAGATCGATCACGAAAGGGTTCCGGGGTTCCGGGGTTCCGGAGTTCGGTTCGTGGTTCCGGTGTTCCTGCTTCCTGGGAACCCCGGAACCCCGGAACCCTTGTGATGGCTAGACGCTGAACGACGACCCGCAGCCGCAGGTCGATTTGGCGTTGGGATTCTTGATCGTGAAGCCGCCGCCGGTGATGTTGTCGACGAAGTCGACTTCAGCGCCGCGGAGATAGCGCGCGCTGATGGGATCGACGAGCAGCTTGACGCCGTTGGACTGGATGACAGCGTCCGTCGACTCGTCCCCTTCGCCTTCGTCGATCATCAGGCCGTACTGAAAGCCGGAACAGCCGCCCCCCTGCACGAACACGCGCAGGCCGGCGCCCATCTTGTTCTCTTCGGTCAGCAGCTCGGTAATCTTCGTCGCCGCGGCCGGAGTGACATTAATCATGAGTCGGTACTCCTCTGGGTCTGCCTACATAATTATACCAGAGCCTCTGCTGGCACCTGGAGTGAACCCGTGACGTACGCGCCTGCCGCCCGAGCCATGAACACTCTCGTCGAGAACGACACGATCGCCCGCGTCTGGAGAAGAGACGTTACCGTCTGGACGAAGGATCCCGCCGGCGCAGACGCTCGGTCAATCGCGAACCGGCTCGGCTGGCTCGACGTGCCCACCGGGATGCAGCCTGAGATCGCTCGCGTCCAGGCGCTGGCGGACGAGGTCCGCCGGGACGGCATTCGCACGGTGTATCTCCTCGGTATGGGCGGCAGCAGCCTGTGCGCTGAAGTCATGGGGTCGGTGTTCGGCATCGCCGATGGCTTTGCCGATCTCTCGGTGATGGACACCACGGACGAAGCCGCGATCGTCACCGTGCTCGATCGGCTCGAGCCGGAGCGGACGCTCTTCCTCGTATCGAGCAAGAGCGGCGGGACGATCGAACCGGCGTCGATGGAGCGGCTGTACTGGCAGCGCATGGCGCGCGATCTCGGCGACCGCGCCGGCCCCCATTTCATCGCCGTGACGGATCCGGGAACGGCGCTCGCCGACCTGGCGAAGGCGCGAGGCTATCGTCACGCGGCGCTGAACCCTCCGGATATCGGCGGACGATTCTCGGCGCTCTCGCTGTTCGGGCTGGTCCCTGCCGCGCTGATCGGCGCGACGGTGCGCGACCTCCTCTCCGGTGGCGCCGACATGGCGCTCGGCTGCCGCGAACAGAACGACACCAACGCGGGCCTTCAGCTCGGCGCGTTCTTCGGCGCAGCCGCGCGCGAGGGGCGCGACAAGCTCACGGTTCTGCTCCCCCCCTCGCTGCGAACGCTCGGTCTGTGGATCGAGCAGCTCGTCGCCGAGAGCACCGGCAAGCATGGCACAGGCGCGCTCCCCGTCGTCGACGAGCCGCTCGGGCGTCCTGACGAGTATGGCGGCGACCGCGCGTTCGTCGCGATCGCGACCGAGAGCGAACGCCTCGACGAGGCGCGGCTCGACGCGCTCGAGCGCGCGGGTCATCCCATGCTTCGCCTGAGCACGCGCACGACCGCGCTGGGCGCGGAGTTTTTCCGATGGGAATTTGCGACAGCGGTCGCTGGCGCGATCCTGAGCATCAACCCGTTCGACGAGCCGAACGTGCAGGAGGCCAAGGACAAGACGCGCGCGATCCTGTCGCAGGGCACCGCGGACCGCGGCACGCCTGCAGCATCGGCAGACGGCGTTTCGGTGTACTCGCGTTTCGCCGGCGCCTCACCGGCGCTGGTCGTCAGGGCTGCGTTCGAATCGATTCGGCCTCGCGACTACGTCGCATTCCTGTCGTATCTTTCGGCAGAGAGTACGACCGAAGAAACGGTCATGCGGATCCGACTCGCAATTCGGGCGCGCAAGCGGGTCGCGTCGACGTTCGGGGTCGGTCCCCGCTACCTGCACTCGACGGGGCAGTACCACAAGGGAGGGCCGAACACTGCCGTCGCGTTCCTGATCACCGGGGAGGATGCGACGAGCACTCCCATTCCCGACGCGCCCTACACGTTCGCCGAGCTCAAACGCGCGCAGGCGATCGGCGATGCGCAGGCGCTCGAGGCGCACGACCGGCGCGTGGTTCACATCCATCTCGCGCGCGGCGTCGATGCGGCATCCGCGCTCGAGCGGATCTTCACCGAAGCCCTGGCGTAATCGCTTCCAGCTTCGCGCCCGACGCGTCCTCGACGTCCTTGTGCAGGCTGTTCCCGTGGGCGTCCATCGTGACGATCGCGGGAAAGTCGCGTACCTGGAGATGCCACAGGGCTTCGGGCGTCCCGAACTGGAGCAGGGACACGCCGTCCACGCGCTCGATGCAGCGCGCGTAGAACTGCGCGGCGCCGCCGATGCCGTTGAGGTAGACGGCACCTGATTCCTGCAGGCCCGCAAGGGTCTTCTCGCCCATGCCCCCCTTCCCCATCACCACGCGCACGCCGTAGCGTTTCAGGATCTCCGCCTGATACGGCTCCTCCCTGATGCTCGTCGTCGGTCCCGCGGCCGTGACGGTCCAGGCGCCCTCGCCTTCTTTCACGACCACCGGGCCGCAGTGATAGAGGACGCCTCCGCGCAGGTCGACCGGCGGATCGTGCTTCATCAGGTACGCGTGTACGGCGTCGCGTCCGGTGAACATGCGGCCGGAGATCAGGACGACGTCGCCGACGCGCAGCGCACGGATCTGATCCTCGGAAATCGGCGCGCTCACACGCACCTCGCGGCCGGTGAGCGGAAATCCCGCGGCTGCCGCTTCGGATGTCAGCAGCGGCGCAGACGGCGTGTCACCCTCGCGATACAGCCACGATCGAATCGCGCCCGAATCGGCATCGAGACGAAGGCCCAGCCGGCGGAATGCCCAGCAGTCGTACGCGATAGAAACGAAGAAGCTCGCGGGCAGGCGGTTGCGCGCGCCGATCTTGCAGCCGATGAGCGACGTCTTGCCGCCGAACCCCATCGGTCCCACCGTCAGCTCGTTCGCGGTCGCCATGATGGAGTCCTCTAGTTCAGCCAGACGCTGATCCGGGTTGCGATCGTCGAGCGTGCGAAAGAGCTGCTCCTTCGCGTGCAGATAACCGGACGTCCGATCGCCGCCGATGCAGACGCCGACGGCGCCGGGACTGCACCCTTTCCCCTGCGCCTTCCAGACCGCGTGCAGGATGCACTTGCGCACGCCGTCGAGAGATCGATCGGCGCGCCCGAGGTGATCGAGATTCGCTGGCAGGGAGTACTGCGCGTTGGTGTTCTCGCAGCCCCCGCCTTTGAGAATCAGCTTGACCTCGATCTCGTTGTCCTCCCACTGCTCGAAGTGAATGATTGGCGTGCCGGGGCCGAGATTGTCGCCGGAGTTCTCGCCCGTGATCGAGTCGACCGAGTTCGGACGAAGCTTGCCGCGCCGCGTGGCTTCCGCGACCGCGGCACGAATCTGCTCCTTCATCCAGATCTGATTCGCGCCGACCGGCACCTTCACCTCGAACGTCGGCATGCCCGTGTCCTGGCAGATCGGGCCTTCGCAGGACGCCGCCTGGTCGATGTTCTGCGCGATGATCGTCATGGCCTGTCCGGCGCGCGTGCTGCGCTCCTCCGATGCAAGCGCCATCCCCATCGCCTTCCGTACGTCCGGCGGCAGATCCGTCGAGGTGCGCGTGATGAGCGAGACGACGCTGTCGAAGAAGTTGGGCAGCATACGAGCAGTATAATTGAGGGCCGCGGACTAACCCGGAAGACGGACATGGATGCACGCGGAGTCACCGCTGATTCAACCGCGGTTCGCGTCGAGCGCGACCCGCTCGGCGAGGTGCGCGTGCCTGCCGACGCCTACTACGGCGCGCAGACCCAGCGCGCCGTGGAGAACTTTCCCATCAGCGATCTTCGCGCGCCGTACGAGCTCGTCACGGCGACGGCCCTCATCAAGCAGGCGGCGGCCGTCGCGAACAGCGAGCTGGGGCGCCTCGACCGCGACGTCGCGGATGCCATCATCGCTGCCGCCCAGGCCGTGGCCCACGGCGGTTATCGCGACCAGTTCGTCGTCGACGTGTATCAGGCCGGCGCCGGCACGTCGCACAACATGAACACGAACGAGGTGCTCGCCAATCTCGCCGCGGAGAACCTCGGCGAGCCGCGCGGCACGTATCGACGCGTGCACCCGAACGATCACGTCAACATGGGGCAGTCGACGAACGACGTGTTCCCCACCGCCACGCGTCTCGCGATTCTGCTCGTGCTTCCTGGCTTGCTGGCCGCCGCACGCGGGCTTGCCGATGCGCTCGACGCGAAGTCGCGCGAGTTCGTGCACGTGCTGAAGACGGGGCGCACGCACCTGCAGGACGCCGTGCCGATCACGTTCGGCCAGGAGTTCGGCGGCTACGCCGCCAACGTCAGGCACGCAGCTGAGGAACTGCGCCGCAACGCCGAAGCGCTGCACGAGCTGAATCTCGGATCGACCGCTGTCGGCACTGGTCTCAACGCCGGCGACGACGTGACCGCGGCGGCGATCGCCAACCTCTCGCGCGCCACGTCGTTGACGCTCACACCCGCACGTAACCGCTTCCGCGTGACGCAAAGCATGGGCGACGTGCTCGCCTACTCTGGCGCGCTGCGCCGGCTCGCGGTCGAAGTGGACAAGATCGCCTCGGACCTGCGGCTCCTCAGCATGGGCCCGCGCGCCGGCATCGCCGAGATCGCCCTGCCGGAGACCCAGCCGGGCTCCTCGATCATGCCCGGCAAGGTGAACCCGGTGATCGTCGAGAGCCTGACGATGGTCGTCGCGC
>JAICSD010000272.1 GCA_025937075.1 Vicinamibacteria bacterium
ACCCCAAGCCGGCTCATTGGTCTCGTCACCTTTCGCCCGAGCTTCGATGGACTCGGACACAGCCTCCCGGATTCTGCCGACCTGGGCGCTTGGGAGTCACGCCAGGACTGAACTGCTGAAAATCGATGAGTTTGCTGAGATAAATCATCCGCCGCCTTTCCGAGCTTTGGGCTCATAACCCAAAGGTCGCGGGTCCAAATCCCGCCCCCGCAACCATCGATACTTGCAGCGAGAGGTCGCCTGTTTCCGGCGACCTCTTCGCATTTGTGGCGGCACTCAGCATCCCTGCCAGATTCCCTAGTCCACGGAGCGGTTCTGAGGCTTCCAGGCGCGTGTCCTCGCGCTGGAGCGCGCTGGCGAGTTCTTCGACCTTGGTGCGGTCGAGGTCGCCATGCTGGGGTGCAGGACATACGTCGAGAGAGTCACTCATGTGCAGCTTCGCCGGCATCACGTCGGAGAGCTCGTGGAGACTCAGAGCCGTCGCGTGGCTGAACACGCCCTGAGGTTCGCCCTGCCGGTTTCGCGACCAGAGCTGCCAGACCATCAGGTCCGGGCGCGCCGGCAGCGGGAACTGACGCGGCCGGCCATTCGCAACCGGTTCAGTTCCCGCGTGTATTCCTGACAAAAGTCCTCGAAGACGTCTCGCCGCCGTCGACCTTCAGCATGCGAGCGGACTGATCCAGGCGGTCACCAGGAGGCTCTGACGAGGACGCCCGCGCCGCGGCTTGAAATCAAGGGGCCGGCACAATGCGCCGCGAATACACGACCGTCGATGTGTGCGCCAGTGCGCCAGCGAATGCTCCCGCGGCGGCTCCGATCGCCGTGCCGATAACGATGCCGTCGGGGCACTCGCGCGCGTCGCCCCGGCATTCCGTCGCCGCTCCCCAGCCCGCCCCGGCGGCCGCACCAAGGAGGACGCCCGTTCGCAGGTGCGAGCGCACGAGCGCGACTTGTTCGATATCCGCACGCGACAGCACCACCACACCGCGTGTCGTCCGCAACGTCATCGAATCCCTGTCAAGCGCTGACACTCGGCCGGATCGCGAGCCGCCCGAGGTCTCCCTCACGCGCACGCGGTCGTCGAGATTCACGCGCAAGCCGAGGTCTGCGAGCAGAGAGTTCCCGGACTCGCCGGCAGCCTCTTCGTGCCGGGCATGTCCTCCCAGTCGATAGATCGTACGCATGCGGGGAACCACGGATCCGATCGTCAGCCCGATGCCGGCTCCGATCGGCGCGGCGCCTGCAGCCCCGGCGACCGCACAGTCCGTCCCACCCTTGTGCGCGCAGACTGCGATGCCGCCCAGAACGGCGAGCCCCGCGGCCCCGATGAGTGCACCGCGTTTGAGCGGATGCCTTCGCAGTTCCACGCTCGTGACGGCATCCTCCGCCAACCGTCTGGCGCCGTCGCGGGTCAGAAGCTCGATGTAGCCGGGCGTCAGAGCCGTGACACGTCCAGTCTGGGTGGCGCCGGCGCGATCGCGGACCTGCACACGGTCGCCCAGATTGACGAACAGGCCGACGTCCTGAAACGTCCGCGCCGTCTGCGCCGATCCTGGTCGGGCGACGCAGAACAACTCGAGCACGAAGGACACGAACACGGCTCGGCGGATGCGTTTCACAGGGAAGTCCCGTCGCGATTGCGGTTCGCGACCAGACGAGGCAGGAGGCAAGAGACGCGCCAAAGCGGTCGCGCTGCCATCCGCATTCCCCGGCAGGGTTGGGTGTGTCTGGACATGCTCCGACGGAAATCCGTCGATGGAGCCGGACGTCCGGAACACGTTCGACGCCTGACCGGCCGTACCCGTCGGTTTCCGCCTGCGTGCGCCTGATGTTCGCGGAAGAATCCGCGGCACACGAGTTGCGGACGGTCGACACGACGATCGGGGAACCGGCGCCGCTCTTCGATGAGCGCCGCATGAGGAGGTGGAAGGTGCAGGTCAAGGCGAGCACGACCACGGAGCCGCGGACACGTGGTGGCGGCGTGAGTCCCAACACCGCGCGCCGAGTCGCTGAACACCAAAGCCATCAGCGGCCGGGCGTGGCTGCGCACGCGCTGACGGCGCTGGATGCGATCTTCACCCGGCGGTCGGTCCGCGCCTTTGCGCCAGACCGAATCGACGCGGGCACGGTCCGCGCGCTTCTCGAGGCGGCGGTGCAGGCACCCACCGCTCTTCACGAAGAGCCTTGGGTGTTTGCCGTCATTCAGGATCGCAGATTGTTGAAGAAGTACTCAGACGTGGCCAAAGGCACGTGGAGCGCCCATGCCGCGGAGTATCGGACGATGCATCCGGTCCCCGCCGACGCTGCACGGGACACGTTCGCGGCGCGTTTTGCGAGTGAGGACTTCAGCATCTTCTACGACGCGGGAACGCTGATCCTCATCTGCGCGCGACGCGTCGGCCCGTTTGCGGCCGCGGACTGCTGGCTCGCGGCCGAGAACCTGATGCTCGCGGCCAGTGCGCTGGGGGTCGGCACGTGCTGCATCGGATCGGCGCTGCCTGCGCTCAATCTCGCGGCATCGAAAGCGGACCTCGGGATTCCTCCGGACGTCGACGTGGTCGTGCCGATCATCGTGGGCATTCCCCGGGAGCCGCCCCCCGCGGCCGGCCGTCGCGAACCAGTCGTCATCAGCTGGAAGGAGGATGCGGAGTAACTCGTCACCAATCGGCCGGTAAGCTCTTCAGGAGATCGATCATGCCTCGCATCGAACGGATTCTGTGTGCCGTGGATTTCTCGGAGTGTTCGCGACGCGGGATCGACTACGCGGTCGCGATGGCGCGGTGGTACAACGCACGCGTCACGGCGCTGCACGTGGTGCCGCCGCTCCTGCTGACGCCGTACTTCGAGACCCCGAGCTATCCGGTGGCGCTCCAGCGCAAGCCCGAGGATTTCGAGCAGACCCGCCGGGACCTCGCGCAGTTCGCCGAACAGGAAGGGGGCGGGTCCTGCGTCACGCCGCTGGTGGTCGAAGGCAGCACCGTCAACGAGATCGTGCGCTACGCGAAGACGTCCGAGACGGACCTGGTCGTCATCGGCACACATGGGCGGTCGGGATTTCAACGGTTCGTAGTCGGATCCGTTGCGGAAAGCGTGCTGCGCCACGCCTCCTGCCCGGTCCTCACGGTGCCCCCGCACATGCCTGATGCGGTCCCGATGGGCCCGCCATTCTTCCATCACATCGTCTGCGCGGTGGACTTCTCTCCGTGTTCGCTGAAGGCGCTGGACTATGCGGCGTCGCTCGCCGATCGCGCGCAGGCGAATCTGACCGTGCTGCACGTGTTCGAGCCGGTCGCGGAGTACGTCGCGGTGACGGTCGCCGGCATGAACAACGAGGTGCTGCGCGCCGCCGCCGAACGCCACCTGCGCGATGTCATCGCGGAGCGCGTGAAGGGCCCGGCGCACGCGACGGCCGTCCTGCACGTGGGCAGCTCTGGACCGGAGATTCTGGCCGTGGCTGAGAAACAAGCAGCCGACTTGATCGTCCTCGGCGTCACCGGACGCGGCGCAGTGGACATGATGTGGTTCGGGTCCACCACGCACCACGTGGTCCGGCGGGCCACCTGTCCCGTACTGACGATCAGGACCTGACCGGAATACCGGGGTGGAGGCGCCTCGATTATCACCCTTGCAACATTGATGTTCTGACTGAGGTTCCGCCATGCCCGCCATTCGATTCCGTGATCGTCGCGATGCTGGACGTCAGCTCGCCGGAAAGTTGACTGCGTACGCGGGACGTTCGGACGTCGTCGTGCTCGGGCTGCCGCGCGGCGGCGTTCCCGTCGCGTTCGAAGTGGCAGCACGGCTCGAGGCGCCGCTCGACGTCTTCCTCGTTCGCAAGCTGGGCGTGCCCGGGCATCCAGAGCTCGCGATGGGCGCCATCGCGGAAGGAGGCACTCAGGTCCTCAGTCGCGATCTCATTCGGGATCTCGGGATTCCCGCTCCGCTCATCGAACAGGTCTCGGTGCGCGAGCGGCTGGAGCTCGAACGTCGCGACGCGCTCTATCGAGGCAGTCGGCGCCGGACAGCTGTGCGCGATCGAACCGTAGTCCTGGTCGATGATGGACTGGCAACCGGTTCGACGATGGAAGCCGCGATACTCGCGCTCAGAGAGCAACATCCCGCGCGCATCGTCGTTGCGGCCCCGGTGGGTGCGCGCGAGACCTGCGACCGGCTTCGGCGCGTCGCGGACCAGGTGGTGTGCGCGTCGATGCCGGAGCCGTTCGAGGCCGTCGGGCTGTGGTACGAGGAATTCTCGCAGACGAGCGACGACGAGGTGAAACGACTGCTGGCACCGGCCGGCGATCGGCCCATGGCGAGTTCAGGGCAGTCGTCGAGGAAGACCGGAGCAGTCGACGTCCTCCGCGAGCGCGCGATCCCGCTCGGCGGCGATCCTCGCCAGTACGATTCTTTGATTGAGGGTATCGGCGACGCGCGCGTCGTGCTCCTGGGCGAAGCGACGCATGGGACCCACGAGTTCTACCGCGAGCGGGCGTACATCACCCGGCGGCTGATCAGCGAGAAAGGGTTTGCCGCGGTTGCCGTGGAAGCCGACTGGCCGGACGCGTACCGGATCAATCGATTCGTGCGCGCCGCAGGCCCCGACGAAGAGGCCGTCGAGGCGCTCTCGGATTTCGGCCGGTTTCCGACGTGGATGTGGCGCAACGCGGACGTGCTGGATTTCGTTGGCTGGCTCCGGACATACAACGATGCGCGATCCGCGGACAAGCGCGCGGGCTTCTACGGGCTCGATCTGTACAGCCTTCGCGCGTCGATCGACGCGGTTCTTCGCTATCTGGATACCGTCGATCCCGATGCCGCGCGTCGCGCCAGGCGCCGCTACGGATGCTTCGATCAGTTCGGCGAACAGATGCAGCGCTACGGCTACGGGGCAAGCCTGGGGCTGCACCCGTCGTGCGAACAGGAAGTGATGACGCAACTGCTGGAACTGCACCGTCAGCGCGCCGAGTACGCCGGCCGCGACGGGCGGGTCGCCGCCGACGGGTATTTTTTCGCCGAACAGAACGCTCGTCTGGTGAGGAACGCGGAGGAGTACTACCGGACCATGTTCCGTGGGCGGGACGAGTCATGGAATCTCCGGGATCGCCACATGGTCCAGACGCTCGAGGACCTTCGACACTACCTCGGCCGTACACAGTCCGAGCCCCGCATCGTGGTATGGGCGCACAACTCGCACCTCGGCGACGCGCGAGCCACCGACATGGTCGCGCGCGGCGAGTTGAACGTGGGGCAGCTCGTTCGGCAAGAGTACGGTGCGTCGGCAGTGCTCGTCGGGTTCACGACGTTCACCGGCACGGTGACCGCCGCGTCGGAATGGGACGGCCCGGCCCATCGCAAGCGGGTCAATCCCGCGCTCGCAGGCAGCTATGAGCGGCTCTTCCACGACGTGCACGTCCCTCGCTTCCTCGTGCCGATCAGAACCGATCTGGCTGTGTCATCGGCGCTGGCGCCATCCCGCCTGGAACGGGCAATTGGCGTCCTCTACCTGCCCGAGACGGAACGCGCCAGTCACTACTTCCACGCGCGGTTGTCGGAGCAATTCGATTTCGTTCTCCACTTCGACGAAACACGAGCCGTCGAGCCGCTCGAGCGCAGCGCGCTGTGGGAGGCCGGCGAGGTGGCGGAGACGTTCCCGTCGGGCCTGTAGGCGCGTCATGCTCTCCAGTCGTCACCAGCCGGGACAGGGCCGGCGGCCGTTCGCGGTCGTTCTGCTGCTGCTCGTGCTGTCGGCGGGGTCGTGGGCTCGCGACACGAGCGCGGTCGGCGGGTTCATCGAAGCGCTCATCGAGGGCCGCGACGCCTCGCTGGGATTCGTCTCGCAGACCGAGCGCTCCGAGTTGCGGGCGCTGTATCGCCCGGACATCGCGCCGCTATGGCTGGACGATGTGGGACGTCCGACCGGCAATATGCGGGACGCATTGACGGTATTGAGCCAGGCCCGCGGAACGCGCTCGGCCTCATCAAGTTCGTCTTCCCGAACAGTGAAGACGTCTACATGCACGGCACGCCGGCGCAAGCGCTGTTTGCGAGCAGCCGCCGCGATTTCAGCCATGGATGCGTCCGGGTGGCGGATCCTATCGCGCTGGCGGAATGGGTGCTGCGCGATCGGCCGGAGTGGACGCGTGACCGCATCGCGGCAGCGACCATTGGAAAGGACACGGTTCACGTACCGCTGCCGCGGCCGATCCAGGTCAT
>JAICSD010000096.1 GCA_025937075.1 Vicinamibacteria bacterium
CCGAGGTCGGCCTGCTGCAACGCCATGAACGTCCGGAGCAGCAGGCCGCTGCCGACCAGCAGCACCAGCGCCAGCGCGAGCTCGGCGACGATCAGGCCGCGGCGCACGCCGCCGCCTGCCGTTCCCGCGGTGCCGCGTCCGCTCTCCTTCAACGTCGACGTCAGACGGTCGCGCGATGCGTGCCAGGCGGGGACGAGGCCGAAGAGGAGGCCGGTCGCGATCGCCAGCGCCGCCGAGAACGCCAGCACGCGGACGTCGATGCCGACCTCGTCGAGCCGCGGCGTCCGTGCCGGTGCAATCGTCTTGAGCGCCGACATCGCCCAGACGCCGCCGAGCACGCCCACGGCACCGCCGCTCGCGCCGAGGAGCACGCTCTCGGTCAGCATCTGACGGACGATGCGCGCGCGATCCGCGCCGAGCGCGCGGCGCACCGCGATTTCACGCGCGCGCGCCGACCCTCGCGCGAGCAGCAGATTCGCGATGTTGGCGCACGCGATCAGCAGCACGAAGCCGACGGCCCCGAGCAGCACGAGCAGGGCGAGCCGCATGCTGCCGACCGAGACTTCCTGCAGCGGCTCCGGGTTGAGGCCGTTGCCCGTGTCCGTCTTCGGGTGCTCGCGTTCGAGCCGCTTCGCGAACACGCTCACGGCGGATCGCGCGGCCTCGACCGACACGCCTGGCCGCAATCGCGCGATCGTATGCGCGATGGCAAGCTCGCGCGGAGGATTGACCGGATTCCATCGCAGAGGACGCCAGAGATTCGCGTTCGGCACCAGCGCCGGCCTGAAGGACGGCGGCATGACGCCGATGATCTCGTGCGGCTCGCCGTTGATGGAGACCACGCGTCCCACGACGCCATGGTCGCCTCCGAAACGCCGCATCCACAGGGCATGACTGAGCACCATCACGCGCGCCGCGTTGGGCACATCGTCGGACTCGCGAAACGTTCGACCGAGCTCCGGACGAACGCCCAGCACATCGAAGTACTCGTACGTCGTCTGCTCGCCTGAGAGCGCTTCGGGTACCGCTCCGTCCGCGAGGCTGGCGTTCCATCCGCGCACCGTGGTGACACCGCTGAACACATCCGTCTGCGTCTTCAGATCGAAGTGGTTCGCAGGGCCGGTCCATTCGTTCGCGGGACCGCCGCGGGCGCGCAGGTCCTGCCAGACCATCACGAGCCGGTCCGCGTCGGGGTAGGGAAGCGGCTTCAGCAGCAGCGCGTTGACCACGCTGAAGATCGCGGTGTTCGCGCCGATGCCGAGCGCGAGGGTGAGGACGGCGGTGGCGGTGAATCCCGGCGCCTTGCGCATGCTGCGCACCGCGTATCTGGCGTCCTGGAAGAAGCTGCTCATATCATCCTTATGTCAGGCGGCCCTTTCAGGGCCGCCTCGCTCACTCCGCCCGCAACGCTATCATGGGGTCCACGCGCGCCGCCCGGCGGGCCGGCACGAGCGTGGCCGCGATCGCGACGCCCGTCAGCAGCACCACGATGCCCGCATACGTCAACGGATCCGACGGGCTCACGCCGTACAGTTGCGAGCGGAGGAGACGCGCCGCCGGAAACGCGGCCACGAGACCGATGCCGATGCCGGCAGCGCTCGAGCGGAGGCCGTCGGCGAGCACCAGACGATAGATCTCGGCGCGGCCCGCGCCAAGCGCCATCCGCACGCCGATCTCCTGCCTGCGCTGCGCGACCGAGTAGTTGATGAGACCGTAGACGCCGATCGCCGCCAGCAGCAGGGCGGCGCCGCCGAACAGCGTCATCATCCCGGCGCTCACGCGAATCCCCGCCGTGCGATCGGAGACGAGTCCGCTCATCGTCCGCTCGCGGAAGAGCGCGATGTCACGATCGAACGCAAGCAATCCCTGGCGAACCGCTGACGCCAGCGCAGCGGGATCCTCTGTGGTGCTCACGACGATTGCCGCCGTGCGGTCCGGCTGCACCGCAAACGGCACGTAGACGTCCGGGTCCTCCGGCTCACGCGATGGATTCGCGATGATCGATCGATAGCGCAGGTCCGCGGCGACGCCGACGACCTCGATCCAGTGTCCCTTCGAATCGCCGCGTCCGAACTTGAAACGCCGGCCGATCGGTCTCGCGTCTCGCCAGATCCTGGATGCAAACGCGCGGCTCACGATCGCGACGGAGTGCCCGGCCGTGTCGTGGGCATCGAAGTCGCGTCCTTCGAGGAGCGGCACGCCGAGCGCGTCGAAGAAGCCCGGTGTCACAGCGTGCGTGTACACGCGGACGCCGCGATCCGGGCTTCCCGTGATCCGCCCTTCGGGGGAGACGATGACGGCACTCGAGTTGCCGTCGAGCGGAGCATCGGAACCGAGCGCGAGACGGCGAACGCCGGGAAGCGTTCCCAGCCGCGACGTGAGATCGTCCGCGAGCCGGGCGAGGCGGTCCGTGGGATATTTCTGCGGCAGAGAAACGCGTGCCGTGAAGACCTGCTCGGGATGGAATCCGAGATTCATCGAGCGCACGTGGACGAACGTGCGGATCATGAGGCCAGCGCCGGTCAGCAGCAGCAGCGACAACGCGACTTCGGCGACCACGAGCGTGGAGCGCATCCGCGTTCGCTGACGGCCCCCGGCGGATCCGCGCGCGCCTTCCCTCAAGACCTCGTTCAGCTCCGCGCGCGTCCCGTAAACGGCCGGAAGGACCGAGAGCAGAACGGCCGACACGCACGTGATCGCCACCACGAACGCGAGCAGGCGCCAGTCGAGATGCGGGTGGACGAAGCTCGGGAGAGACTGTCCACTGATCGCCACGATCGCATCGATCGACCACATCGCAAGCAGCAATCCCGCGCCGGCGCCCAGAACGCTGAGGAGGACGCCCTCGGCGAAAAACTGCCCCAGGAGCCGCGCGCGATCGGCGCCAAGCGCGGCGCGGATGGCGGTTTCGCGCTGACGAGCGGATGCCCGCGCCAGCAGCAGGTTTGCCAGGTTCACGCACGCGATCAGCAGCACGAAGGCCACAGACGCGAGGAGCGTCACGAGCAGCGGCTGAAGATCGCCGACGAGCTCCTCCTTCAGCGGGAAGATCGCGCCGCCGTAATTGAGGTTCGTGTCGGGGTAGGCCTGTTCGAGCTCACTCGCCACGCGGCTCACGTCTGCCGAGGCCTGCTCCATCGACACGCCGCGTCGCACGCGCGCCAGCATCTGGTGCCACCGCGCGCCGCGCGCCTGGAACAGTCCCTTCGATCTCCCGGGCTGCGCGACCTCGAGCAGCCCCATCGGCAGCCAGATCTCGGTGTCGTCGCTGAGGCCCGTGAACCCGCGCTGCAGGATGCCGACGATCGTCACCGGACGATCGTTGAGGCGCACGGTCGATCCAACCGCGGCCGCGCTGCCGCCGAAGTGTCGCTGCCAGAACGCGTACGAGATGACGGCCACCGGATGGCTGCCACTCTCGTCATCTTCCGCTGACGTGAAGACGCGGCCGCCTACGGGTGCGGCGCCGAGCATCTGCAGGTACGACGGCGACACCAGCTCGGCTTGTATCTGCCGGGCAGACGCATCTCCGGATGACGCGAGCGTGACCGAATCATTCGACCACGCGGCGATTGCATCGAAAGCCTGCAGACGATCGCGAAGGTCGCGATAATCGGGATACGAGGTGCCGCGCCGCTCCACCGTCTGCCGCCGCACGGTCGTCCACACGGCGACGAGGCGATCGGCGTCGGGAAATGGCAGGGGCGCCATCAACGCCGCATTGACGACGCTGAAGATGGCTGTGTTCGCTCCGATGCCGAGCGCGAGCGTCGCGACGGCGACCAGCGTGAAGGCCGGCGTCTTCCACATGAGCCGAAAGGCGTGTCTGACGTCCTGATACATGCACGGGGACTCAGCCAGGACCATGCCGGGGCGCGGTGCGCCATTAACCGGCGCTGCTGCAGCAATTTCAGTCCATAATGGGAACAACAGGCCGCCGCCGTGCTTGTTCGGCGGCGGACATTCGGCGTCCCAGCCATGAACAGCCGGCTCGGGGGCGCGCGCGTCTAAACGACCATGGCGCCCTTCGCGGTTCTCGCGACGCTTCTCTTCCTCGGCGCTCCGCAATCGACGCAGCCGGCCGCACCCGCACCGGCCGGCCGGCCGCAATCCCCCGCGGCACCGGCCGCGAGCGACAACTCGGAACTGAAGCCCGAAGATCTGCCGGTGTCGATCGATCGCATCCAGCGGGCGCTTGCGGCGCCGAAGCCGATCGAGCTGAAGGAGCAGCATCCGGTGTTCCGGCTCGAAGTATTCGGCAAGAAGCCGACGCTCGAGGATCTGCTCGGCGAGAAATTCTGGATCGGTCCGACACCGTACGGCGGCATGACCCACCAGGAGTTCCTCGCGATGGTCACGCCCAAGGAGGCGCAGCCGTATGCCGGGTTCACGGGCGGCTACCTCGTGGCGGAGGTGGGCCTGACGCTCGCCGAGCAGTGGGCGCTCAAGCAGGCGATGCGCAAGCTTCGCGATGCGAAGGAAGAGCATGAGCGCGAGGCCGCGCGCAAGGAAGTGATGGACGCGCTCGCCGCGCTCGAGAAAGCCCGCCGCGACGCGGGCCTCGATCCCAAGTGAGCAGGTTGCTGACGCAGCCTGCGTGTCAATGCCGGGTGCTGACGTCGGTCAATGGCGGGTACTGACGCCAGTCAATGCCGAATGCCTCTCTCACAGCGGCTTGTTTCTCTCGCCACCGCCATGCGTCAATCCGCATCGTGGGCACGGCGTAGGCGGCAGCGAGTTGTCCACGTAGTGGTCGACCGCCGTCAGCGTCTTCAGATACGCGAACACGTCCTTCAGATCCCGATCCGTCATGCGGCCGAAGAATGCCGTCGGCATCATGTCGTCCAGCTTGCGTGAGCGGACCTTGCCCGTCCGAAACGTCTCGATGAAGAGATCCTCGGTGTAGTACGAGATGCCGTTCACCGACGGCGTGATGTTCGCCGTCGCGACCGGTGGTCTCTCGCCGTACGTCATCATCGTCCCGCCGCCGAAATCCATCCCGTGCGTGACGTTTCCCTGCCCGTCCCGGGGCGTGTGGCAGTCGGCGCAGATCGCGATTCGTACGATGTACGCGCCGCGCTTCTCTGGCGTCGACATGTCGGGCGCCACCGGCGCGGTCACTGGCTGCGGGACGCCGTTGATCAGACGGTTGAGCGGAAAGGGGATCGCGGTCTTCGGCAGCGGATTGCGCACCGGCTTCAGCGATCGCAGGTACACGATGATGGAGGATGAGGGCGAGCGCCTTCTTCCGGGGTTTCATGTTCAGGGACATCTCCGTGTCACCGCCGCGCGCTGCCCGCCGGACGCAGAAAACGTTCGATCTCGTCGATCGTTCGCGGCACCGCAGCGGAGAGATTCTCCAGGCCCGACTCCGTCAGGAGAAACGAATCCTCCACGCGCACGCCGATGTTCTTGTACTTGTCGACGAGCGGCTGCACCTTCGCGATGAACGCGAGGTTCTCGGGCGTGCGCGGCAGGTTGTCGAGCGCGGCCTGACGGATGTAGATCCCCGGCTCGATGGTGAACGCCATGCCTGGAGCGAGGGGCGCGGTGCGCGAGCCGACGTCGTGGACGTCCATGCCGATCCAGTGCGTGACGCCGTGCGTCGCCCAGATCTTGAACTGCGTGCCGGTGGCGTCCGTCACGAGTCCCAGCTTCACCAGGCCGGCGCGCAGGACCTCGTCGCAGGCGTTCTGGATATCGGCGGCGCGGTTGCCCGCCTTCGCGGCCCCGATGCCTGCGTTCTGCGCGGCGAAGACGATGTCGTAGATGTCGCGCTGCGCCTTGGTGAACCGGCCGTTCACCGGATACGTGCGCGTGATGTCGCCCGTCAGGCCTTGATAGTTCGCCGCCGCATCGACGAGGAGCAGATCGCCGTCTGCCATCCGCCGGGACGATTGCTCGTAATGAAGGATCGTCGCGTTCGGGCCGCTGCCGACGATCGACGGATAGCCCCAGCTCATCGCGCCGTCCTTCAGGTACACCTCTTCTATCGCCGCCTCGACTTCGTACTCCCACTTGCCGGGCGCCGCCGCGCGCATGCCGGCCTTGTGCGCGTCCGATGAGATCGCGACGCTGCGACGCAGCACGCCCTGCTCGTACGGCGTCTTGATCTGCCGCAGCCTCGAGAGCACAGGCATGGCGTCCTTCACGTCGAACCCGAAGAAGCGATCGCGCATGCGCGCCGCGAACTGACGCGCAGGTCCGGGCGCATCGGTCAGATTCCGCTGCGGTTCGAGCAGCAGCGCAAGCGCCGCATGAGCGGCCTCGAGCGCATCGAAGAATGTTCGGCCCTCGTCGGCCGTGAGCGGGGGACCGGGCTGTCCGCCGAGTGCGGCGGCGATGAACGGCTCGAACTGATTCCCGGTCAGCACGGTCTCGATGCCCGTCTGCTCCGCGGCTTCCGCAGGCGTCAGGCTGTGGCCGTTCCAGTGCTCCCGCCGCGCATCGACCTCGCGGACGAAGAGGATCTCGCGCTTCGTCGTGTTGCCCGGCATCAACACGAGGATCGTGCCTTCCTGATGGAGGCCCGTGAGGTAGAGCAGGTTGCTGTCCTGCCGGTACTCGTAGTCCACGTCGAGCGAGTACACCCGCGTCGGAGCGCTCCAGAAGATCGCGAGCGTCTCCGGTCCAAGCTGTTCCATCGCGCGCGCGCGGCGCGCCTTCAGATCGTCCTGGAGCGGCCCCGCGATCGCGAGGCGGGCTGCACCGAGACACACGAGGAGCGCGACGAAGATCCGGCCGGCGCGTCTCTGCATGAGGTCCGCATCATATCAGGCGTTGAGGTGGCGCCATTCGCCGCCCGAGGGCCGTTATTCGCCGGAAAAGGGCAGCATGGCCGTCCTGCGCTCCGTATCGTGAAGAGCAGGAACGACGACAATGACTGTAAGAATTGCCCTGCAGGTCAATGCCATCGTGGGCCTCGCCAGCACCGCCGTGGCCGGTGCGACGATGTGGCTCGTGCTCAGCCGGCCCGCGGAGGTGGCGGTTGCGATGTCCGACAGGCAGTACGGCGCGGTTGCCGCGGCGGTCGTGCGGCAACTCGGGGCGTGGCTGCAGGCGATTCTGCAGTTCGTGTGAGGCGAAGCGATGGCGACAGATGACACGGATCCGCGCGACGGCGCGGTGACGCGCTTCGATCCGGGCCGTGTGACGGCAGGGGCGATCCTGCTCGGCCTGGGCGTGCTGCTGCTCCTCGATCGGACGACCCTGCTCGCCGGACACGCGAACCAGCTCATTCCGGGCTTCGTCCTGATTGTGATTGGCGCCATGCAGATGGCCGGGGCACGCGATTGCGTGCGGCGCGGCCGTCCGTTCCGCGGCCTGTGGCCGATCCTCGTCGGCGCGTGGCTGATCGTCAACGCCGTGCACCTCTGGGGTCTCACGTACGAGACCTCGTGGCCGCTGCTCGTCGTGACATTGGGTGTCCTGATGGTGCTGCGCGAGATGTTCCCCGGAGCGCGGCGGGCGGCCCGCGAGCGAAAGAGCTGACATGGACGCTTCCTTCAGGACCGCCGGCAATCCCAACGATCCGCACGAGCCCTCCGCGGCGCGGCCGCGGTTCACGCCACAGGCGCTGTTTGGCGTGATCGTCATCGTCGTTGGCGTGCTCTTCACGCTCGACAACCTGGACATCATCGACGCGAGCGCGTACTTGCGCTACTGGCCGGCGGGGCTCGTCGCGGTCGGACTGCTGAAGCTCTGGCAGGCCCGCGCGGGGCAGGGGATCGTCGGCGGGCTCTTCCTGGTCGTCATCGGCTCCTGGATGCTCCTCGAAAAGATCGTGGCGATTCGCATCAGGCTCTATGAGGTGTGGCCGATGCTGCTCGTCTTCCTGGGCGGCTACATGGTCTGGAAGGGCTTCGGCGGCGCCAGGCGCGCGCGTTCCACGGACGACAACGCGTTCATCAGCGCGGTCGCCATCATGGCGGGCGTCGTGCGCGGCAACAACGCCGCGGCGTTCCAGGGAGGCGAGCTGACGGCGATCATGGGAGGATGCGAGATCGATTTACGCCAGGCGTCGATCGGATCACGCGACGCGGTCATCGACGTGTTCGCGTTCTGGGGAGGGATCGAGATCCGCGTGCCCGACGACTGGACGGTCGTGTCCCGGGTGACGCCGCTGATGGGAGGGTTCGAGGATCAGACGCGTCCGTCCTCGTCGCCGAAGCGCCTCGTCATTCGAGGCACGGCGATCATGGGCGGCGTCGTGGTGAAGAACTGATCGGCGATGCACCCGATCCTCGTCCGTCCCGGACGGATTGCGGCGTACGCGGCGATCTGGCTGCCGCTCGGTGGCCTGCTGGCGGCGCTGCTCACGCTGCAAGGCGCCTTCGCTCTGCCGGCGGCCCTGGTCTTCGCGCTGCCGCTGACGGTCGCCTACGGGTTCCTGTGTCTGTCCGCGTGGTATGCGAGCCGGGGCCTTCCGGTCGATCGCGTCGATCCCGCGCGCGTGATCGTGACCGCCGGTGCGGCCGCGTTTCTGTCGAGCGCGCTGTGGCTGCTCGTCGCGCGCGGCTGGCTCGCGGCGGCGGCCGCGTTCGGCTGGACGCGCTCCACGGTGCCCTTCCGCCAGTCCGCGCCGACGCTGTTTGCGTTCGGCTTCCTGCTCTATCTGCTCGCGATCGCCGTCAGCTATCTTGCGGCCGCGTTCCAGGCGAGCCGCGAAGCCGAGCGGCGCGGCCTCGAGCTGCAGGTGCTCGCGAGGGAAGCGGAGCTGCGCGCGCTCAGAGCACAGATCGACCCGCATTTCCTGTTCAACAGCCTGCAGTCGATCAGCGCGCTCACGACGGCCACTCCCGCGGCGGCGCGCCGCATGTGTCTGCTGCTCGCGGATTTTCTCCGCGAGACGCTGGCGCTGGGCGCCCGCGAGCGGATCCCGCTGTCGAGCGAGATCGCGCTGGCGCGCCGGTATCTGTCGATCGAGCAGGTGCGGTACGGGGATCGGCTGCAGGTCGACGTCGACGCCGATGGCGCGGACGATTGCCTCATCGCGCCGCTGCTGCTGCAGCCGCTCGTCGAGAACGCCGTCACGCACGGGATCGCGCACGTCGTCGAAGGCGGCGTGGTCCGGATTGCGGCGTCACGCGGACCAGCGACGCTCATCGTTTCGATTGATAATCCCTGCGATCCGGACCGTCCCGCCGGGCGCGGGACCGGGGTGGGACTCTCGAACGTCCGCGAGCGCCTTCGGACGCTGTACGGCACCGAAGCGGTGCTGCGCATCGAAGAAGCAGATGGACGATTTCGAACGCGCCTGGAGGTCCCGCTGGAGGCGTGAGCGCGTCCGTGGCGGCAGGAGTTGATGAAGGTGGAGGAACAACCTCTTCGAATCATCGTTGTCGATGACGAACCGCTGGCGCGGTCCGTGGTACGAGAGTACGCCGCGGCGGATCCGCTGGTGGAGATCGTCGGCGAGTGCGGCAACGGGTTCGAGGCCGTGAAGGCGGTCGCGGAGCACAAGCCGGACCTCGTGCTGCTGGACGTGCAGATGCCGAAGCTCGACGGGTTCGAGGTGCTCGAGCTGCTCGGACGCGATCAGAACGTCGTCTTCATCACGGCCTACGACCAGTACGCGCTGAAGGCATTCGAGGTGCACGCGGTGGACTACCTGCTGAAGCCGTTCAGCGCGGAGCGGTTCCAGGCGGCGATGGCGCGGGCGCGCGAGCGGCTGCGCGCGCGGACGGCGCCCGAGCCGCCGGATCCTGCCGCGCTCGCGCGCGACGCCAAGCCGAAGGCGGGTGCGTCGGAGCGCGTGCTCATCCGCGACGGAGCGAACGTCCACGTGCTGCCGGTCGATGCAATCGATTACGTCGAAGCGCAGGACGATTACGTCGCCTTCACGTCGGCGGGGAAGCAGTACCTGAAAGATCAGACGCTTGCGACCGTCGAAACCACGCTCGACCCGTCGCGCTTCGTGCGTATCCACCGCTCGTACATCCTGAACGTCGACCGTCTCGCGAAGGTCGAGCTGTACGCGAAGGACAGCCGCATCGCGATCCTGCGCGACGGCACGCGGCTTCCCGTCAGCCGAGCCGGCTACGCGCGGCTCTCGCAGCGGCTCTGAGGGCGACTCTCGCTGCGATCCTGAACCCCCTCACTTGACACCATCCGCGTCCGGGCGATATTGTCGTTCCTGCGTGTTAACTAACCAGTTAATTAATCACGGTGTGTCTCCTGATCTCCTGTGATTGACCTTGTGATCTCCTGAACTCCTGTGAGCCCACGAGACTCGCGCAGCGCCATCCTCTCCGCCGCGGCCACCGAGTTCGCGCGGCGCGGCTACGCCGGCGCGAACATCGACCGCATTGCCCGCGCCGCACGCCTCAACAAGGCGATGATTTACTACCACTTTCGCAGCAAGGCCGCGCTCTATCGCGAGATCCTGCGCGACATGTTCGACGCCGTCCTCACGCGAGTGAAGGCCGTCGTCGCATCCGATGCGGCGCCGGACGCGAAGATCCGCGCATTCGTCGACGCCATCGCCATCGAAGGGGAAGCGCGCCCGCATTTTCCGGCCATCTGGCTCCGGGAGATCGCGGAAGGCGGCGAGCACGTCGATGCGGCGACGCTCGGCTACGCGCGCGACGTGCTGGTCGCCCTCGGCCGGATCATCGAGGAAGGACGGCGGCAGGGCCGCTTTCAGCGTGCGAACCCGATGCTCGTACAGGCTGGCATCATCGCGCCCGTCATGTTCTTCCTCGCAACCGCCGGCGTCCGCCGCAAGCTGGAGCGGGCGGGGGCGAAAGGCGCGTCGACAATCACGCAGGCGGAGCTGGTGCTGCACATCCAGCGCGTCACGCTCGCCGTGCTCGAAGGACGACTCGCATGATGCATGTCCACGGTACCGGTCTCGTTCCGGTCGTGATGATGCTCCTGACCGCGGGCGGGATCGCCGCGTGCCGCCGCGGGACCCCTCAGGATGCCCACCGCGCGACCGGTTACATCGAGGCAACGGACGTGCGCGTCGCGCCGGAAGTCGGCGGACGCATCACGGACCTGAAGTTCGCCGAAGGCGACCGCGTTCACCAGGGGGACGTCATCGCGCATCTCGACACGTCCGACACCGAGATTGCGATCCAGCGCGCGACCGCCGAGCGGCAGCAGGCCGAGGCGCAGCTGAAGCTGCTGCTTGCCGGCTCGCGCGCGGAAGATATCAGGCAGTCGAGTGCGCAGCTGCAGTCGGCACAGGCGGAGGTAAAGGCCGCGCAGGCGGAGCTGGACTCCGCGTCGACAGACGTGCAGCGGTTCGAATCGCTGCTGCGCGTGAACGCCGGCTCCGTCAAGCAGCGCGACGACGCGGTGATGAGGAGGGATGTGGCGGCGGCCCGCCTCGGCGCGGCGCAGGAGCGGGCGCGGGCGGCGTCGGAAGGCCTGGCGCGCGTGAAGGCTGGCGCGCGTCCGCAGGAAATCGACGCGGCGCGCGCGCACGTGGCGGCGGCGGACGCACAGCTCGCCTCGGTGCGCAAGAATCTCGCGGACGCCCTCGTCAGGTCGCCCGTTGGCGGCATCGTCACATCCAAGCTTGCCGACGAGGGGGAGATGGTCGCGCCGCGCACGCCGATCGCGGTGATCACCGATCTCGACCACGCGTGGGCGAACGTCTACGTGGACGAGCAGGAAGTCCCG
>JAICSD010000303.1 GCA_025937075.1 Vicinamibacteria bacterium
CAGTTCACGCCGGGACTCATCACCGACGACGGAGAGGTGACCGACCAGAGCACTGAGGAGTTTCTTCGGAACTACATTGCAGAATTCGCGGCGTTCATCGCCCGCGTGTACATGGCCATCCCGAGAAGTTCGTAGTTTCGCGCGCGCTCCGTGACATAATCGAGCTCATGTGCGGCCACCTCGGACGGGCTGTCGTCACGATCGCGGCCATTCTGTCGCTCGCGTCCGGCAACCTGGCCATGTGCGCAGGCTGGCAGCCGACGCCCGCTGCACGGATGGCGTGCTGCGACGCCGAAGCGTCCTGTCCGGCGCACACGCTGGGTACTCCCCACTCGGGCCACCATTCGGCGGCCATGCACGACGCGCAGACGCAGGAGGGAGCGGACACGTGCTGCGCGGCCGCTGAACGGCACGACGCAACAGCGGCGGGATCGGCATTCGTGCTCTCCGCTGCGGCGATAAAGACTGTCAGCCCGAACACTTCGCCTCTCGCGGACTTGCGTGATCACGCAGCCGCCGTCCACCCGCCCGCGGCATCGCCCGTTCCGAAGCACCTCCTGCTCTCCGTCTTCCTCGTTTAGTCAGCGGCTGTCGTCGTGTCTGCCCGGGGATGCGCTCCGGGCGATTTGCGTGCGCGCACGTCCGCGCGCCGGCTGACGAGTGCCGTTCATGATCAACCGCGTCATCGAGATTTCGCTCAGGAACCGCTTCATCGTCGTCGTGCTCTATGGCGCACTGGCTGCATGGGGCTGGTGGGCCGTCCGTGCGACGCCCATCGACGCTATTCCGGACCTCTCCGACAACCAGGTGATCGTCTTCACCGACTGGCCCGGGCATGGTCCGCAGGAGGTCGAAGACCAGGTGACCTATCCGCTCACGGTGAACCTGCAGGGGCTCGCCGGCGTCCGCGTGGTGCGGTCGCAGTCCGCGTTCGGCTTCTCGATGATCTACGTCGTGTTCGAGGACGACGTCGACTCGTACTTCGCTCGCGCGCGCGTCCTCGAGCGCATGAGCCTGATCGCAAAAACGCTCCCGGCCGGCGTGGTGCCAACGCTGGGGCCGGACGCGACCGGCGTCGGCCACGTCTTCTGGTACACGGTCGAGAGTCCGACGCTGTCGCTTCGCGAGCTGCGCACGCTGCAGGACTGGTTCATCCGCTACCAGCTGAACGCCGTGCCAGGCGTGGCGGAGGTCGCCTCGGTCGGCGGCGCCGTGCAGCAGTATCAGATCGACGTCGATCCCAATCGGCTGCGCGCGTTCAACGTGCCGCTCAGCGCCGTCGTGGCGGCCGTGCGCGACAGCAACGTGAACGTGGGCGGAAACGTCATCGAGTCGAACGGCGCGTGGCTGATCGTCCGCGGCGTCGGCCTGATCGCCTCCGTGGACGACATCAAGCGCATCGCCATCGGCGCCGCCAATGGCGTTCCGATCTATGTCCAGCAGGTCGCGGACGTGCACGTCGGCGACGCCTTCCGCGTCGCCTCGCTCGTGAAGGGCACGCGCGAGGCGGTCGGCGGCGTCGTCGTCGCGAGAACGGGCGTGAATACGAAAGCCGTGATCGATGCCGTCAAGGCGCGCATCGCCCAGCTCACGCCCGGGCTTCCGCCCGGCGTCCGCATCGTGCCGTTCTACGACCGGTCGTCGCTCATCGAGCAGTCGGTGGCCACGCTCCGGCACACGCTTCTCGAGGAAATCGCGCTCGTCACCCTCGCGCACGTCGTTTTCCTGATGCATTTCCGCTCGATCCTCATCGTGACGCTCCCGCTCCCGATTGCGGTGCTGCTGTCGTTCCTCGGGATGTATTACGCGGGCATCACCTCGAACATCATGAGCCTTGCGGGCATCGCGATCGCCATTGGCGTGCTCGTGGATGCAGGCATCGTCGTCACCGAGAACGCATTCCGGTTCGTCGAGCAGCGCGGCGTCGATCCGCGGAATCGACGGCTCGTCCGGCAGACGGTGCTCGAGTCCACGCGGCTCGTCGGCCGTCCCGTGTTCTTCTCGATGGCGATCATCCTCCTGGCGTTCGTTCCCGTGTTCGCGCTGACCGGACAGGAGGGCAAGCTGTTTCACCCGCTCGCGTTCACGAAGACCTTCGCGGTGCTCGCGGCAACGGTGATGTCGGTGACGCTCGTCCCGGTGCTCTGCTCGGTACTGCTCGGCGGACGGATGCATGCGGAGGCCGCGAACCCGCTCATGCGTGTGCTGCGCCGCCTGTACGAACCGGTGCTCGTCGCGGCGCTCGATCACCGGCTGGTGACGGTCACGCTGGCGGGATTGTTGTTCGTTGGCGCGCTGGTGACGGCCCGCGGCATCGGCAGCGAGTTCATGCCGCCGCTGAACGAAGGCGATCTTCTGTTCATGCCGATCGCCGACCCCAGCATCTCGCTCGAGGAGAACACCAGGCTCGCGGCGCAGCAGGACGCCATTCTGGAGCGGTTTCCGGAGGTCGAGTACGCGGTCGCGAAGGTCGGCCGCGCCGACACGTCAACCGATCCGTCGCCCCTCAACATGACCGAGACGATCGTGCACCTCAAGCCGCGCGATCGCTGGCGGCCGGGCATGACGCTCGACCGGCTGCGCGCCGAGATGGGCCGCGCCGTTCAGTTGCCCGGCGTGTCGAACGTCTGGACGATGCCGATCATCAACCGCATCGACATGCTCACGACCGGCGTGCGATCGGAGGTGGGCGTCAAGGTCTTCGGCACGGACATTGGGGTGCTCGAAGAGACGGCCAGGCACGTCGCTGACGTACTCCGGGGTGTGCCCGGCGCGAGCAACGTGTACCCGGAGCAGGTCAGCAGCGGTCAGTACCTGAACATCGAGATCGATCGATCCGCGGCCGCCCGCTATGGAATCGCCGTCGGCGAGATCCAGCAGGTGATCGAGACGGCCATCGGTGAAACCGTGCTGACGACGGCGATCGAAGGGCGGCGCCGGTTTCCGGTGCGCGTGAGGTACAGCCCTGCCCACCGCGCGGATGCCGCATCGCTCGCCGAGGTGCTCGTCAGTACACCGCACGGGGCCCAGGTGCCGCTTCGAGAGCTGGCGCACATCGAACACGCGCGCGGGCCGGCAATGATTTCGTCAGAAAACGGCCTGCTGCTGGCGACGGTGCTGCTGAACGTGCAGGGGCGCGACGTCGGGGGCTTCGTCGAAGAAGGCCGTGAACGCGTGGCGCGAGAGGTCGCGATGCCCGCCGGCTACTACGTCGCGTGGAGCGGCGGTTGGGAGAACCAGGCGCACGCGCGGCAGCGCCTCACGGTCGTACTGCCCTTCGTGCTCCTCGTCGTTTTCGTTCTGCTCTATTTCACCTATCGCTCGCTGAGCGAGGCGGCGCACGTGCTGCTCGCCGTTCCGTTTGCGCTCACAGGCGGCGTCTATCTGCTCCGGCTGCTCGGATACAACTTCTCCGTCGCGGTCTGGGTCGGATTCATCGCGCTCTTTGGCACGGCCGTGCAAACGGCCGTCGTCATGGTCATTTACCTGGAGGAAGCTGTCGCGCGGAAGCGGCGCGAGACGGGCGGCGTCCTGACGAGGCCTGCCCTGCGCGAAGCCGTAATCGAGGGCGCGCTCCTGCGCCTCCGCCCGAAAGTCATGACCGTGAGCACCGTGGTCGCGGGCTTGCTGCCGATCATGTGGAGCACGCGCGTGGGTGCTGAAGTGATGAAACCGCTCGCCACTCCGGTGCTGGGCGGCATGGTGTCGTCGCTCCTGCACGTGCTCGTTGTCACGCCCGTGATCTTCTTCTGGCTGCAGGAGCGCAGGCTCGGGTTGCAGGCCGAACCGCGACACAACTGGCGTGCCGCCATTCTCTCGACTGGCGCCGTCATCGTCATTGCGGCATCGGCCGCCGGTGTCTGGCGCTACGCAGGGAACGGCTCGCGCGAACTCCCTGCCGAGGCCGGTACCGTCTTTCAACAGATCAAGGCGGGCAACCTTCGGCTGGAACTGCGCTCGCCAGCCGGCACGCTCCGACAGGGACGCAACGTCTTCACGATCGACTTCCGCTCGGCAGACGGTGCGCTGGTCGATGTCGGCAAGGTCGGCGCGACCGCAAACATGCGAATGCCCGGAATGGTGATGTCGGGCGGGCTCGAGGTCCACCGCACACCGGTGGCCGGGCGTTACGAGGTGACGGCGGAATTCGGCATGGCAGGCGCGTGGCCCGTATCGCTCGAGTGGGACGGGCCGGCGGGCCACGGTTCTGTCGACTTCGAAGGGACGGTGCAATGACGACGCGTATCGCCGGAGTGGTGACCTTGATGATGACCCTGCCAGCCGGCGCAGCCGCGCAGGCGCCGGCCAGGCAGTCAGCCGCGGAATACGTCGACACGGCCGCCGGCGTGTCGCTCGACGATGCCGTCGCGCAGGCGCTCGAGCATGAACCGTCGCTGCGAACAGCCCGACTCGCGATCGATGTTGCGCGGGGCGAACGGCTGCAGGCCGGGCTGCGTCCGAATCCTTTGGTGTCGTTCGGACAGCAAAGCGAACCGGGCGGCACCGACAAGCAGACTCGACTGGAGATGCAGTGGCCGCTTGATCTGTTTCGAAGGACCGGGCGCGTACGCGTCGCAGAGCAGGAGTTGGCGGTCGCGCAGCACGGATTCGCCGATCGCGAGCGCCAGCTTGCCGCGGACGTGCGGATCAAATATGGCGAGGTCGCAGCCGCGGCACGAGTCCTGTCGATCACCGACGACCTCCTCGCGGCCACGACCCGGCAGCAGACGCTCGTCGGGGCACGGGTCGAGGCGGGTGCGGCCACGCCGCTCGACCGGAACCTGCTGCGCGTCGAGGTGCAGCGCCTCGAGGCCGACCGCGCGTCGCAATCAGGCGCTCTGGACCGTGCGATGCTCGAGTTGAAACGGCTTCTCGGAGTACCCGTCGATGCTCCGTTCAAGATCCGTGATTCCCTCGAAGCGCTCATCGCGGGCGAAACGGCGCCGGCTGACAGCGACATGAGTCAAAGAGCGGCACGTCGCGGGGACGTGCTGCAGGCGGAAGCGCGAGTCGGTGCGGCTCGCGCCGAGGTTGATCGCGCGCGACGCGAGGGTCGTCCGGACGTGAGCCTGGTTGGCGGCTACATGCGAATGGACGCCGGGTTTCCGCAGCGCGGCTTTGACGATCTGGGCGTCCTGCAGCCGGTCCACGGCATTTTCCATTACTTCTCCGCGGGAGCCGTCGTCACCGTTCCATTGCTCAATCGCAATCAGGGCGCCGTCGCCGCGGCGGACGCGCGGCGGCTGGCCGCCGAAGCCGGGCTCGAATCGACGCGTCTCACCGCGCAGAGCGAAATCGCGGCTTCACGGAGCCGCGATGAACACGCGCGGGCGGCGCTCGCCGCATACACCTCCGATGCGCGGGGCCTCGCTCGTGAAAATCTTGCCGTCGTGAGGCAGACCTACGACCTCGGCCGCGTGACGCTGTTCGATGTCCTGAACGAACAACGGCGATATCTGGACGTGGAACTCGCGTACACGGCCGCGTTGCGCGAAGCCTACGAAGCGCGGCAGGCGCTGAAAGCCGCATTGGGAGAAGTCCGATGAACACGACGTCACGGGTCGCGCTGCGCTGGCCGGTGTTTCTCGTTGTCGCGATCGCGTGCATGGCGGCTGGCGCGGCGGGCACCTACTGGATCGTGCGATCGCCCGCGCGGCCGGCGCCGGCCCGCGCCGATCACGCGCTATA
>JAICSD010000443.1 GCA_025937075.1 Vicinamibacteria bacterium
GCCCGTTGCTCCACTGGCTGGACATCGAGCTGCTGCCGGTTGTCCCGGCAGTGCTGCCGGTCGTCGTCGATCCGGCGCTGCTGGCCTCGGCGACGTTCGTCAGGATGAACTGTCCCGACGAGCTCGAGCTGGTCGAGCCGGCGGTCGAGCCCGCGGTGGACCCGGTCGTCCCGGTCGCGCCCGCGCTGGTGCCACGCTCAACACAACCCGTGAGCGTCACGTTCTTGCTCGAACTGCTCTGACTGCTCTGATAACCCGAGGGGCTGCTGCTCTGCGGAGTGCTCGGACTCTGCGCCCCCACACCAACCGCCATCGCCGCAGCGAAAACGGTCCCGAAAAGGAATTGACGCCTCATCGATTTGCCTCCTGGATGTTCCGTCTCGTCTGCAAGCCGCAGGCTGCAAGGTCATCGCCATAATCAGCGGATTCGGATCTGCCCGGAAGCTTCGGCAAATGGGGCGATTCTGAGAAGCGTAGGGAATCGAGAGCGTATAGCCATCGTACGGCCTCGGAAGAATGACCTATGAGTATCGAACTCAGCCTTATTGCTGGTCGCTTGCGGACGTGTGCTGAGCCGGTTGGAGATGGTATCGCGACTATCGATTCACGAGCGCCGCAGGAGTCCGCAGGATGAGAATTGCGCCACCAACCAGCACGGCGCTGACGCTGAAGAGGCCTGCAGCTGTTCCGTGTGTGAGGTCCTTCAAGACGCCAATGACGTACGGACTCGCGAATCCGCCGAGGTTGCCGACCGAGTTGATGGCGGCGATTCCCGCGGCTGCCGCCGTATCGCGCAGAATGGCCGTGGGGAGACTCCAGAAGAGCGGTGCAGACGTGAGGATGCCGGCCGCGGCGATCGACAGACACACCATCGCGAGGACGGTATGGGTCCCCGCGATGACGCTCGCGCAGAGCGCGGCCGCGCCCGCGAGCATGGGGACCGCCGTGTGCCACCGCCGTTCGCGCCTCGCGTCGGCGCTTCTGGCCGCAAGCACCATCGCGACCACGGCCACCGCGTAGGGAACGGCAGTCAGGACGCCTATCGCCAGCACGTCACGGACGCCCGCGCTCTGAATGAGCACCGGCAGCCAGAACGTCAGCCCATATTGGCCGACGACGCACGAGAAGTAGATGAGGCACATGCGCCAGAGACGGCGATCGCGGGCGACGGCGCTCAACGATGCGTGGGCGGCAATCGTGCGGGCATCCGCTTCGAGATTCCGTTCGAGGATGTCCTTCTCGTCCTCTGACAGCCAGCGCGCGGCGCGTATGCCGTTGTCGAGGAGCAGCATCACCGCGATGCCCATGACGAGCGCCGGAAGCGCTTCGATAAGGAACAGCCACTGCCACCCGGTCAACCCGAACGCTCCGGCGAGCTTTTCGAGAATCCAGCCGGAGAGCGGCCCGCCGGAGATGCCGGACACGGGAATCGCGATCATGAAGAACGCCATGATGCGGGCACGCCGCGCGCTGGGATACCAGTAGGTCAGGTACAGAATGATGCCGGGGAAGAATCCGGCCTCCGCAACGCCGAGCAGAAAGCGGAGAGAATAGAACATCAGCGGCGTGCGGACGAACACGAACGCGGCGGAGACGACCGCCCACGAAATCATGATGCGCCCGATCCATACTCGCGCCCCCACGCGGTGGAGAATCAGGTTGCTTGGGACCTCGAAGAGGAAGTAGCCGATGAAGAACATGCCGGCGCCGAGGCCGTACACCGTCTCGCTGAAGTGGAGATCGGCGATCATCTGGAGCCGGGCGAACCCGATGTTCACGCGATCGAGGTAGGCCGCGAGATAGCAGACCATCAGGATCGGCAGCAGGCGGCCCTTGACCTTGCGGTACGCGGCGGCCTCGTGCGGATGCGTTTCGAGATCGAGTGCCAAGATTCTCGTAGATTCTCGTAGCGCGCAACTTCAGTTGCGCGACACCCATTCAACCACATGACGACGAAAGCGATCATCACCGGCGGAGCAGGATTTCTGGGACGGCGGCTCGCCGCCGCGCTGCTGGAGCGCGGCCGGCTGCGCGGACCCGACGGACGAGAACGCGAGTTGGCGCGCCTCATCCTCCTCGACCTGCAGCACTCCGAACGCATGTCCGATCCGCGGCTGGTGTACTGCGGCGGGGATATCGCGGATCCCACGCTATTGGAGAGCCTGATTGACGACGAAACGCACTCCATCTTCCACCTCGCGGCCGTCGTGAGCGGCATGGCGGAAGCGGATTTCAACCTCGGCATGCGCGTCAACGTCGATGCGTCGCGGCTGCTGCTCGATGTCTGCCGCGCGCGCGGCCATCGTCCGCGTCTCGTGTTCACGAGCTCGGTGGCCGTGTATGGCGGCACGCTGCCTGACACGGTACAGGAATCGTTCGCGCTGAGCCCGCAGACGTCATACGGCACCCAGAAGGCGATCGTCGAGCTGCTCGTGAACGACTATTCGCGCCGGGGATTCATCGACGGCCGCAGCCTGCGCCTCCCGACGATCACGGTACGGCCAGGACGCCCCAACGCCGCTGCCTCGTCCTTCGCGAGCGGGATCATCCGCGAGCCGCTGAACGGAAAGGACGCCATCTGTCCCGTCGGTCGGGACGCCCGGCTCTGGCTGATGTCGCCGTCCACGGTCGTCGCGTGTCTCATCGCCGCGCACGAGATTCCCGCCGACTCGCTCGGCTCGAACCGCGCGTTGAACCTTCCTGGAATTTCCGTGAGCGTCGGCGATATGGCCGCCGCGCTCGCCCGCGTGGCGGGGGAAGATGTTGCCGCGCGCATCCGCTGGGAGCGCGATCCGCACATCGAACGGATGGTGGCGAGCTGGCCTGGCGCCTGCGATGCCTCGCGCGCGCGGGCGCTGGCTTTCCCCTCCGACGACAGCTTCGACGCGATCATCCGTCAGTACATGCAGCAACAGACGTCGATGAGCAGCGGCCCTGCGTCATGACGATGACGATCGCGCCGGCAATCGCCGAGCTGAAGACGCTGCTCGGAGTACGCGCGTCCGACGCGGCTGCCGTCCGCGACCATCACAGCCACGGCGAGTCCTACCATCCCGCCGCAGCTCCGGACGTCGTCTGCTTCCCGCAAACCACGGACGAAGTCTCGGAGATCGCGCGCATCAGCCGACGGTTTCAGGTGCCGCTGGTCGCGTTCGGCGCCGGAACGTCGCTCGAAGGGCACGTGCACGCACTCGAAGGTGGCATCTCCGTGGACCTCCGTGAGATGAACCACATCATCCGCATCGGTCAGGAAGATCTCGACGCGACCGTCGAAGCAGGCGTCACACGGCTGCAGCTGAACAAGGCGCTGCGAAACACGGGACTCTACTTTCCGATCGATCCCGGCGCAGACGCGACGCTCGGCGGCATGGCCGCCACGCGCGCGTCCGGCACGATGGCCGTCCGGTACGGGACGATGCGCGAGGCCGTGCTCGCGCTGACGGTGGTCCTGGCCGACGGGCGCGTCATCAAGACCGGCACGCGCGCCCGCAAGTCCGCAGCCGGGTACGACCTCACGCGCCTGTTCGTGGGATCCGAGGGGACGCTGGGGATCATCACTGAGGTCACCGTCAGACTGTACCCGTTGCCCGAGGCGGTCGCCGCAGCCGTCTGCTCGTTCGATGCGATCAACGGCGCCGTGGAGACCGTGATCGCAACGATTCAGATGGGTATTCCGGTCGCGCGCATCGAGCTTCTCGACGA
>JAICSD010000411.1 GCA_025937075.1 Vicinamibacteria bacterium
CGTACGTGCAGGAGCCGTGCAGCACGGCTTCTTCCGCGTACCGTCCGGCGGCCTCGCTGGCCAGCAGCGCGGCCTCCGCGAGATCGTCCGCGCGATCGAAGACCATCCGGCACCCGCGCGTGGCCTCGGGATCGCAGCGGTAGTTGTCGTACTCGCGGACGGCGTCCGTCGCCTCGAGCATTCTGTCCGGGCTGCTCGCCGTGCCGCCGCACTTCCTGACGAGTGCGTGCACGAGATCTGGTCGATATGGCTCTTCTGCAGGGGTGAGCTGCAACGAGGCCGAGACGATCTGTCTGGCCCGCGCGAACTCACCATCGTGTTCGACGATCGCCGCGATCAGGTGCTCGCGCTCCCGGTAGTACTGCGGGAAGTGGCGTTCGACGTCCGCGGTCAGGGTCTGATCCTGCCAGATGGCCTTGCGCGCATCGTTTGCGACGAGCGCGAAGTAGCGGCCGTCGCGCAGCGCCTGCGCGATCGATTTCAGTGCGTCCGACTCTGCTCGCAGCAGTGCCTGAAGCCGCTGCAGATGGCGCAGCCGGGCCGCGGAGGCCTGCGCATCGCGATCGCGTTTCGCGTCCCACGCGTGATCGAGGCCGGTCGAGAGAACAATCGCGACGGCAATCGTGACGATGCCGGTCACCATCGGGATCGCGGCGGGACGCGCAGGCAAGAGCCTGGCGGCCACCCAATCTGTCGCGAGCGCAATCGCGCCGACGCAGACGGCGGCGGCAAGCGTCGCGCCGACAGGATGCTCAACCGGCCACATCGCTCGTCAGCTTTCTGCCGAGGATCCGTTCGGCGTTCTCGTGATAGACCTTCCGGAGAAGCGGCTCCGGCAGACCGAGGCCGTAGATGCGCCATCGCCCCTGCGGTGGAACGCGCGCCGGCGCGTAGTCGAAGTACTCGTCTTCGGTCTCGAGGAAGCGGTAGTAGATCCGGTAGAGGTCATCTCCGAACACCTGCTGCGGCGTCTCGGTGCCGAGCGGGATGGCATCCGTCCCGAACAGGATCCGATCCTGGTACTTGTCGAAGAACATCCGCGCCGCCCTCGGCTGCCGCCCGAGCTCCCCGATGCGTGCGCCGATTTCCACGTTGACGTTGGGGAAGCGGTCGAGCATCTCACCAACGGCTTTCAGATTCTCCGCCCAGTGGCCCACGTGCAGGGCCACGAACGTCGTTCGCGGATGCTTCGCGAAGACGCGGTCGCGCGCGGCGAGGATCTCCTTGAAGGCCGGGAAGTCGCGACCATAGAACGACCAGTCGGGGTGCGCGCTCAGCTCCTCGTACCGCTCGTTGAACCGATCGATGGGCAGGAAGAACGCCTCGGGATCGCCGACGTGCATGGCGACGGGCAGGCCAAGACGTCCGCACGCGTCCCACATCGGATCGAACCGCTCGTCATCCACGTGCACGAGCTTCCCGCTGGGGCCCCCGTCACGCAGATACAGGCCCAGCGTCTTCAGGATCTTGAGACCCACCGCACCCGCCGACTTCGCCTTCGCGATTTCCTCCGCCTGCCATGTCGCGTACCCGGGCTCGCTCGCGCGCGTCCACGTGGGCTCGGTCATCGTGAAAAACCGTCCCGGAAACGCCTGGTCGAACGCCTTGATGTTTGCCGAAAGCTCGTCTCCGGATCCCCCTGTCAGGTTCACCATCGTCCGGAGATTGACGGCGTCCATCGTCTTCAGCAGTTCCGGAGGAGGCACGCCGCGCCTTCGCGATCCGGGGCGCGTGGAGATGTGCGTGTGAATGTCGACGACGGGGAAGCGCGCGCGCGGCACGCGGGTTTCGTCCACGTGCAGCATGCTTCTGGGTTCGAACTCGGTCAGCGGCAGCGCCGGCGTCCGAGTGGGGCCGGGCTGCGTGTTCTGGTCGCGCGGCGGTGCGGGGCTTGCGCTGACGCGCGCGCCTACAATGCCGATTCCCGCCGCGGCGATCCACCCGCGCCTGGTCCAGTCCGCCGTCTTGTCATTTCTCGTCGTCATGACGCGGCATCTTACGCTACGGCGGCCGCCCACGCGAGGAAGGCGTATGATGCGCCTGCACACGCAAGAGAGGAGGCCGGCGATGAGAGCACTGGGTATCACCGTATTGGTGATCGCGGCGTCGGCGGTAATCCCGCAGGCGGCAATGGAGCAGGAGGCTCCGGACAAGGCCTTGCAGGATGCGGCGTCCGTCCGCATGAAGTCGATGAGATCCGGGGACGCGGAAGGGTGGGGCAAATACACGACGGATGATTTCGTGGTCGTCGGACCAGACGGCGCCATGAAAACGAAGTCCCAGCGGATGTCCGAGATCAAGGCGTCACCAACGGCAGCCTCGGAGAGCACGGACCAGAAATGGCGCGCTTATGGAACGAGTACGGCCGTCAGCGTTGCTCAAGCATCCGTCGAAGGAAAGCCGACGCGAATCACCTCGGTCTGGGTCAAGCAGGACGGTACGTGGAAAGTTGCGTCCGTGCAGCTCACGACGATCGCTGCCGGGAAATAGTCGCCCTCTCCGGCCGCTGCCGATAAGACTCGTTTCGGGGCGGCCGGTCGTCACCGCGCGGCCTGAATCCAGTAGCGTGGGCCTGCCCCGCGCCGCGCGGCCCGATCGCCGGGGTTGGCGAGCTGGCAGCGATCGAGCGACAGGCACCCGCAGCCGATGCACTCCGTGAGCCCGGCCTTCATTCGCTGCAGTTCGGCAATCCGCTCGTCGATGCGCCGCGTCCAGCTCTGGGAGAGCTTTGCCCAGTCGTCGCGTTGCGGTACGCGGTTGCGCGGCAGTTTCGCGAGCTCCGCGCGAATCTCGGTCAACGACAGCCCCACCTTCTGCGCGAACACGATGAACGCGACGCGGCGAAGCACGCCGCGCGGGTAGCGCCGGTGTCCCGAGTCGTTCCGCTCGGAGGCAATCAGACCCTCCTCCTCGTAGAAGCGCAAGGCTGACGTCGCGACGCCGCTGCGTGCGGCGACCTCTCCAATCGTGAGGATGTCATCCACCTCGAACCAGTGTGCACCTCCTGCCGCTTGACTTCAAGTGCACTTGAAGTGCGACCCTGATGTTACGGGATGACGGGAACACCTGGAGGGATTTCGATGACCGAATCGACTCGAGTCGCCCTCGTGACGGGCGCCAGCCGCGGGCTGGGAGTCGTGATTGCGCGCGTCCTGGCAGAGCGGGGATACAGTCTCGTCATTGGCGGCCGCGATCGCGACGCGCTGACCGCTGCGGCCGCCGAGCTGTTGCGACCGGCCACCGCAGTCCGGCCCGTTGCTGGTGACATTACGGACGCCGCGGTGCGTGCCGCGATGATTGAGGCGGCCCGGCAACTGGGCGGGTTGGATGTGCTCGTCAACAACGCATCCGAGCTGGGAGGCGTAGGGCCGCTGCTCACGTACGACGTGCCCAGCTTGGGCCGGCTCTTTCCCGTGAACGTCGGGGCGCCGCTGGTTCTCATTCAGCTCGCGATGCCGCTCCTCACCGCACGCCGCGGCCTCATCGTGAACATCACGAGCGATGCGGCGACGGCAGCGTATCCAGGCTGGGGTCCGTACGGCGCCACCAAGGCGGCCCTGGAGCTGCTGACGCGGACGCTTGCGAGCGAGCTCCGCGAGCAGGGCGTGTCCGCCGTCCTCGTGGACCCGGGAGACATGCGGACGCGCATGCATCAGGACGCGTTTCCGGGGGAGGACATCTCCGATCGGCCGCTGCCGGACGTGACCGCGCCGTTCTGGTGCTGGCTGTTCGATCAGACTTGTGCCGCCCTTTCGGGCCAGCGGTTCGCCGCCCAGCAGGAGGATGCGCGATGGCTGCAGCAGACGTAGCCGACGCGTTCACGCTGCCGGCGCATCTGGAGGCGGCCGAACCTCCGGAGGCGCGCGGCCTGGCTCGCGACGAGGTGCGGCTGCTCGTCTCACGCGTCGGTGCCGAGGCGATCGAACACTCCCGTTTTCGCGATCTCGCGCACTTCCTATCGCCCGGCGATCTGCTCGTCGTCAACACGAGCGGGACGCTCAACGCGGCGGTCGCGGCAATCCACGCAGGGGAGAGATTCGAGCTGCACCTTTCCACGCGTCTGCCGGGCGGTTTCTGGGTCGTCGAGGTGCGGC
>JAICSD010000318.1 GCA_025937075.1 Vicinamibacteria bacterium
AGCAGCGCGAGGAGTTTGCCTTGAGAAGCCGTTACGCTGATCGCGGGCAGCCCGGCTGCCTCACTGCGCCGCAGCACGTCATCGAATACGGCATCGGGGGTGACGAGGGTTCGGTCGAAGAATTCGTCGACCGCGTCCCAGACAGGAGTGTGCATCAGCCGATTATGATTCAGCGGCGCGGGAGCGCGGCGGGTTTCAGCACGAGCGAGAGGGTCTGCCCCTCCGTCACCAGCCGGCGAGGCGCCGTGGCCTCGAGCGCCTCCAGGAACCTGGGCTCCTGCCAGCCGTCGCCCTCGACGCCAGGAATCGCCGCGACGAAATAGCTGCCCGACGGCAGCCCTCGAACATCGAACGTTCCGTCGGCCGCCACGGGTCCCGTTTTCAGGTACCGTGAATCCGCGTACCACTGATTCGAATCGTCCGAAAATACGATCACCGAGTAGACGCTCGGCGGCAGACCGCGCGGAGCGGTCACCGTGCCCGACACCTCGCCTCCGGCAAACGACAGCACGATCTCGACGTCGGAGAGGGATTGGTCGGATGTGCCGAACGACAACGTGTCATCCGTGACGTCCTGACCGTTGACCCGAACGCTCTTGAGCATCCACCCGTCCGGAGCCTCGGTGAGTCGAAACCGACGAGGCCCTGAGATCCCGGACATGCGGAAGTCGAGCGCCGGCGTCAGTTCTGCCTGCGCGATCGCGCCGCCGGCGGGAGGGTCGAAATCCGGATCCACCGGATAGGGCTCGATCTTGATTGCGTCGGGTGGCGCAGTGCCGCCCTCGAGCACGACGTGTCCTGCGATGGTCGATCCGGCGTTCGTCCGGATGGTCATCCCTTCGATATCCGAGCCATCGACGGTGATGGCTGTCGCGGCGAATTCTCCTTCAACCGATGGCTGCAGCCTCCCCTTCGACGCCACGATGACGTATTCGCCGGGTGCGATGTTGCGGAATTCGAAGGTGCCGTCGCGTTCGATGCGCGCGCCGAACTCTTCTCCAACGCCGCCTGACCGGACGGTCGGCCGAATGACCAGTCCGCCGGTGATCGGCTCCCCTTGCGAGCTGAGCGCCCGGCCGGAGATGCGCGCAGTACGGACGCGCGCGAGCGCGAACTCCGGTATCTCGGCGTCCTGGCCCGCTGCCACCCTGACCGGCTCGGCCTCCGACACACGCTGGCGCCCGGGATAGAAGGTTGGCGCGTAGCCTGGCAGATTCACCATGGCGTTCGACGGATAGTCGATCTGCCCGACGACGGCGCTGATGATGTACGAGCCGGCCTGCAGTCCGTAGACCCTGAACTGTCCGCGGTCATCGGTGAGCCGATCGTGCGATCCGAAAGCATCAACGAGCCGGTAGCGGCCGCCGACATACCTGAGCTGCTGCGCGTGGACCCGCGCGCCTTCGACCGGCTCCCCGTTTTCATCAAGGATGCGCCCCATGATCGCGGACTGACGCGCGAGGATGATATCGACTCTCTCGACGCGCTCGGAGGCGTTGACCTCGACCGAGTCGCCCATCTGGTCCAGAGGACGTCCTCCATACTGGGTCGGGATGAACCCCGCCTTCTCGGCGACCAGACGGTAGGACCCAGGCTGCAGCCGCTCGAACACGTAGGCACCGTCAGCGTCGGTGGTAATGATGTCGTTTCGTGCGGAGGGTGCATTCGGCACGAGCCGCACGCGCGCGCGGACAGCGGGCCGGCCGTCGGGCCTGGACACATGGCCGTGAATCGAGCCCGATGGGACAGATGCGACCTGCGCGGATGGAACACTCTGCGCGAGGATCACCGCCGCCATCCACCACGCGATCATGGCTGCTGGCCCGCCGCAAGCGCCACCGCGATCATTCGCCGCTCGCCATCGGCCAGCGTGAACGCGACCGCATGCGGTCGAAGAGCGTCGAGATACTCGCGCGTTGCCCAGCGCGTCCCGTCAACCTGCGTGAGGGCCACCGCGAGGTACGACCCTGCCGGGAGATCCCGCACGACGAAGGCGCCATGTGGATCGGTATGCGTCCATCGGGCCCACCGCTCGGCGTTCACGAGGAGCGAGGCATCCTTTGGATAGATGAGCACCTCCGCGTTCGCCGCTGCCGAACCACGCTCCGCCACGACGGTGCCAAGGACTTCGGAACGGGCCGACGTCACGATCATTTTCACGTCCGTCATCAGCGCGGCCGGCTGGGGCGGGATCGTCATGACGTCAACGCCGTCCAGAAAGACGCCTCTCAGTCGCCAGCCTGGCGGCAAGCCGTCGACCTGAAGCTGCCGCGGATCCCGAACGCCGGTCATCGTGAACGTGCCGTCTGGCGCCACGCGAACAGATTCGGACAGGTCGAAGGGCGGGGGATACGGACTGCGCTCCGTCACCCGAAGCAGCGCGGCCGGCTTGCGGCTGCCCTCGTAGATGATGCGTCCCGACATCGTCGTGCCGCGCGTGAGCACGACCGACAGCTGCGCGTCAGCCTCCCCTATCGTGATCGGCACCAGTGCCTGTCCTGCGGGGCCTGACGCCTGAACGATCCAGTCGCCGGGATCGATCGCGAGGCTGGCAGACCCGCTCGCGTCGACCCGCACCTGGTGCGCAAAGCCTGAAACCGCCTCATCCGAGCGCAGAATGAGGAACGCCGTCGCAGGCGCGCCGGTCGAATCGCGAACCGCGATCGTGAGCTGCGGACGCTGCACCGGCCTGAAGGTCAGGTCTATCCCCGACACATCGTCTCCCGCGCTCAGCCGGATCTGCCGCGCCTGCGATAACGCTGGCGTCGAGGGGTGATAGAGGCGCTCGTACGTGGGCGCACCTGAAGGCGCGTTCATCCAGTCAATCCCCATCACCACGCCGTCCGGCGCGGAGGGGCCGGGTCGCGCACTGACGACGTATGTGCCCGCAGGGAGGGCCGCGATCCGATACTCGCCGCGGTCATCCGTGTCGGCGGAACGCACTGGGGTCACGCGGACGCCGGCGATCGTGTGCACGACGACACCGGCGGTCACGCGGACGTCAGGAATCGGATCGCCCAGCTCGTCGAACAGCCGGCCGGACAGCGCCGCACCGCGCGGCAGCCGGATGTCGAGTGGAGGCATCTCGCCCGAGACGTCGATCGGCTGCGGCGGATCGAGCGCGCGCCGCGCTCCATAACGCAAACTGACGTAACCGGGTTTGGACGCGACGAGTGAGTAGCGGCCCGACGGAAGACTGACGATCCTGAAGCGTCCGTCCGCGTCGGTCAGGACAGGATCAGGCTCGTCGCCCTGCTCGGGCACGGCGGCGACGCGCGCGTTGCGCAGCGGGGTCGCGGTGTCCGCATCGACGACGCGTCCACTGATCACGCCGAGCCGCGCGTCCGCCCGTAACGCATCTCGCTGCGGCGCCTGCATCCACATGGTGGCCACGGTGGCCAGGATCGCTGTGAAAACCGCCATCGCGCCTCCCGCCTCCCGCCCCGCGCCTCCCGCCTCGCGCCTACTCCTCGCCGCCCGTCTTGATCGCAGCAACCTCCGCGAGCTTGCCGCGCCGCTTCAGCATCGTTTCGACGAATCCGCGCAGCGCCTGCGCCGCGACGGCGTGGGCACCCGACTCTCGCCTCAGGTCTTCCAGATCCGTGTCGCTGACGTCGACGTGCGGGTCGAGCGCCTCGACGCGATCCGCCAGCGGACGCATGTCCTGCAGCGAAGCCATTACGCCGCGGATCGACGCTTTCAGCGCCGCGATTTCATTCGGATCGGACATATCCGGCACTGTAACCCAATTACAGGTTGCGGCGATCCGGGACAGTTTCGTAATGGCCGTTTCGCCCGATCCGTGCAAAAACGGGCAGCACTTCAACAAACCGCACACCTTCGCACACGCCCGCAGGGCGGCACAGATGGTGCGCGCGTTGCAAACTCGTCAGGGTTCCTGCAGCGATGCCAGTCACGGCCAGTACCCCTCTGATCTCGCTCTCGTCGTCCGGCTACGCCGACGGCCTCGGACGCCGGCAACTCGAAGTCGACCGCGAAAGCGGCGAGATGATCGAGCGGCTCATCGTGCGCCCGGAGCTCACAGCGTTCGAGCACGTGCTGAGCGCGCGGGTGGCGCGGGCCTCCCTGCTCAAGGACGACCGTTTCGCCCGGCCGCGCCAGGTCGCCTGGAACGACGAAGGCCGCCTGACGGTCACGTCGACCTACGTCGGCGGACGGCGGCTCTCCGATGTCGTCGACGTCGCCGCGGCAGCAGGTGTGATCGGCGGGATCGACGCCGCCATCGGGCTGCTGCTCGAGCTGCTTCCCGCACTCTCGTACCTGCACAGCGAATCGCAGTTCGCGCACGGTGTGCTGGGCGCCGGCCGCCTGACGCTGACGCCCACGGGATCGCTGGTCATCCTGGATTGGGTCTACGGCGCGCCGGTTGAACATCTGCAGCTCACGCGGCAGCGGCTCTGGGACGAGCTCGGCGTCGCCGCGCACCCGAGCCCGGGGCCGCCGCGGCTCGATCAGGCATCCGATCTGACGCAGGCGGCCATGATCGCGGCCAGCCTGGTGGTCGGGCGTCCGCTGTGCGACAAGGACTATCCGGGCGGCATTCCCGCGCTGCGCGGGGAAATCGCCGAGGTCGCGCAGATTCGCGGCAACCAGGAGTTCTCGCGAGGCATCGAGCGGTTCTTCGACCGCTCGCTCCCGATTCGTCCCCGGCGCGTCTTCTCGTCCGCAGATGAAGCGCTCTTCGAACTCCGCCTGCTGGTGCGCAATACCATCGGCATCGAAGCGTGCCGGTCGGCATTCCACGAATTCCTTCACGAAGCGGAATCGGTCGATCCGGAGCTGATGCAGACGGCCCCGAAGTACCTGGGCCCCTCGCACGAGCACCGGATCGACGAGATCGCAAAGGCGCCGGGCCGTACGACGGAGGCGACGAAAACGCAGCCCGTACCTGTCGTGAAGAGCGCGGCGAAGACCGACCGCCAGCAGCCGGCTCCGATTCCCGTGCAGCGCTTCGAACTGGAGCGGATTGCCGTCGAACGGGTCGAAGAGGAACGGCGCGCGCGGGAAGAGGCCGACCGCGCACAGCGCGAGAAGACGGACGCAGAGCGCCTCGAACGGGATCTCCTCGAGCGCGAACGCGCGATCAAGGAAGCAGAAGAGCTGCAGCGGCTCGCGCGGGAGAAGGCAGAAGCCGAACGCGCGGCGCGGGAACACGCTGAAGCCGAGCGCATCGCGCGCGAACACGCCGAGGCGGAGCGCATCGCACGCGAGCACGCCGAAGCCGAGCGCATCGCGCGCGAGCAGGCTGAAACCGAACGCATCGCACGCGAGCACGCGGAAGCCGGGGAGCAAACCCACCAACAGGCGGAAGCCGAACAGCACCCCCACGAGCAGGGCACGGCCCATGAGGCCGAGACTGCCGCACCGCCGAACGCCGAGCCCGCGCTCGAAATCAGCATTCCGATCGAGCCGCCGGCCCTCGAACTGCCGGAACCGATCGAGGCCACGCCTGAACCGCTCGTACAAGCCGATGCC
>JAICSD010000266.1 GCA_025937075.1 Vicinamibacteria bacterium
ACGGCACGAGCAGCTCGACGGAGCTCGATACGAACGGTGCGAAAGAGCTCGCGGGACGCGTCGTGGTCCAGCCGTTCCGGCGCGGCCGCAATCCTGGTCCGCTGAGCGGCCTCGGCTTTCAAGTGGGAGGCAGCAGCGGCAAGGAGTCCGGCGAACTGCCGTCGTTCAGGACCTCGGTCCAGCAGACCTATTTCGCGTACGCCGCGACTGCGAGCGCCAGCGGATCGCACACGCGCGTCTCGCCGGCCCTGTTCTATTACCTGAAATCCGTCGGCGCGTTCGCCGAGTACGTGCGTTCGACGCAGGCGGTCGCGCGATCCACGACAACCGCCGATGTCAAGAACCGCGCATGGAATGTCACCGGATCATGGCTGCTTACCGGGGAAACGGCCTCGTACGGGATGGTCCGGCCGAAGCACGACTTCGATCCGGAGAACGGCCATTGGGGCGCGTTGCAGCTGCTTGCGCGCTACGCCGTGTTGACGGTGGACCGCGATGCCTTCGACCTCGGATTCGCGGCGCTCTCCGCGAGCCGCGAGGCGCGGCAACTCACGGTCGGTGCGAACTGGTACCCGACCGCGTTCGTCAAGTTCTACGCGACGTACGAGCGCACGACATTTCACGATGGCGCGGCGCGTCCGTCCGAGGACGTCATCCTGTTCCGTTCACAGCTGGCTTTCGGAGATCGTCGATGAAGCGACAGGTGTTCCTGCTCCTGGCGACTGCCCTCGCCGTCGCAGCAGTCGCGAGCTGCCGCGGTCAGGAGGCGGATGCCACAACGTCCGAAGGACCGGTCCGCCTGCTGAACGTGTCCTACGACCCCACGCGCGAGCTCTATCAGGAGTTCAATGCCGCGTTTGCCAAGTACTGGAAGGCTCAAACGGGGCAGACCGTGGACATTCAGATGTCGCACGGCGGCTCCGGTTCGCAGGCGCGCGCGGTATCCGACGGGCTGCAGGCCGATGTCGTGACGCTTGCGCTTGCGTACGACATCGACGCAAGCGAACGGGCGGGACTCATCACGACGGGCTGGCAGAAGCGATTGCCGCAGAACAGCTCCCCCTACACATCGACGATCGTCTTCCTCGTCCGCAAGGGCAATCCGAAGCACATCACGGACTGGGACGACCTGGTGAAGCCAGGTGTCAGCGTGATCACCCCGAATCCCAAGACATCCGGTGGTGCGCGCTGGAACTATCTTGCCGCATGGGAATACGCCAGGCGCCAGGCCGCCGGCGGCGAGAACAAGGCCAGGGAGTTCGTCACGCGGTTGTTCGAGAACGTGCCCGTTCTCGACACGGGCGCGCGCGGCGCGACGACGACGTTCGTGCAGCGCGGGATCGGCGACGTGCTCCTGGCGTGGGAGAACGAAGCGTACCTCGCGCTCGAGGAAGCCAAAGACCGCGTCGAAATCGTCGTCCCGTCGCTCAGCATCCTCGCGGAGCCGCCTGTCGCGGTCGTCGATAAGGTCGTCGACAAGAAGGGCACGCGAAAGGTTGCAGAGGCGTACCTCCAGTACCTGTACTCACCTGAAGGGCAGGACATCGCGGCGCGGCATCATTACCGGCCGCGCGACGCGAGCGTCGCGGCGCGGTATGCGAGCGCGTTCGCCAGGCTCGAGCTGTTCACGATCGACGAGGCGTTTGGCGGCTGGCCGCAGGCGCAGAAAACGCATTTCGCCGACGGCGGGACGTTCGACCAGGTCTATCAGCCGGGTCACTAGCCATGGCGGTGCGTTCAACGCCGCAGAAACACACGGTTCTGCCCGGCTTTCGCGTGACGCTCGGGTTCACGCTGTTCTACCTCTTGGTCATCGTGCTCCTCCCGCTGGCGGCGCTGCCCATGCAAACGGCGTCGATGGGTTGGGCGGCGTTCTGGCACACGGTGACCGCGCCGCGTGTCATCGCGTCGTACAAGATCACGTTTCTCACGTCCTGCTGGGCGGCCTCTATCAACGCGGTCTTTGGCTTCATTGTCGCCTGGGCACTGGTGCGTTACGAGTTTCCAGGACGCCGCCTGATCGATGCGGCGATCGATCTGCCGTTCGCGCTGCCGACGGCGGTCGCGGGAATCACGCTGACGACGTTGTACGCGCCGAACGGCTGGCTGGGAGGGCCGCTCGCGAAGGCCGGATTGCCCGTTGCCTTCACGCCGCTGGGCATCACGGTCGCGCTCGTCTTCACCGGCCTGCCCTTCGTGATTCGCGCCGTTCAGCCGGTGATCGCGGAGCTGGACGTCGAGCTCGAGGAGGTCGCCGCAACGCTCGGCGCTCCGCGCTGGCAGGTCCTGCGCCGCGTCATTCGGCCGTGTCTGGTGCCGGCGTGGCTGACCGGCGTGGCGCTCGCCTTCGCCAGGGGCATTGGCGAGTATGGGTCGGTGGTCTTCATCGCCGGCAACATGCCGATGCGCACGGAGATCGCGCCGCTCCTGATCGTGACGAAGCTCGAGCAGTACGACTACGCGGGCGCGACCGCCGTCGCCTTCGTCGTGTTGTGCATGTCGTTCGTTCTGCTCCTGGCGATCAACGCGCTGCAGGGATGGACCACGAGGAGGGTGTCGGCATGATGCCGTTGACGGCATCCGAGCCGGTCTCCGAAAGCCTGAGGGAGCGCCGGCTCACCGAGCCGGCGATCGTCCGATGGATCGTCATCGGCGTGGCGCTCGGATTCCTCGCCGTCTTTCTGGCCATTCCGCTCGCCGCCGTCTTCGTGGAGGCGCTGATGGACGGCATCGGTCCGTACTTCGCCGCCATCGCCGAACCGGATGCCATCGCCGCGCTGAAGCTCACGATCGTCACCGCGATCATCGCAGTCCCCGCGAACCTCGTGTTCGGCCTGTGCGCGGGCTGGGCGATCGCCAAGTTCCGATTCCGCGGCCGGTCGCTGCTCACGACGCTGGTGGATCTGCCGTTCGCCGTCTCGCCCGTGATCTCCGGCCTTGTGCTCGTCCTGCTGGCTGGACGTCAGGGGTTGATCGGTCCGTGGCTCGACGCGCACGGTGTCCGGATCATCTTCGCGGTCCCCGGCATCGTGCTCGCGAGCATCTTCGTCTCAGTGCCCTTCATTGCCCGGGAAGTCATCCCCGTCATGGAAGCCGCCGGCACGCAGGAAGAAGAGGCCGCGCGAGTGCTGGGCGCGAATGGCTGGCAGACATTCTTCCGGGTGACCCTGCCAAACATCGAATGGGGCGTGCTCTATGGCGTGATCCTCTGCAGCGCGCGTGTGCTCGGCGAGTTCGGTGCGGTATCAGTGGTGTCCGGACACATTCGTGGCCTCACGAACACGCTGCCGCTGCACGTCGAGATCCTCTACAACGAGTACCGCTTCCAGGCGGCGTTCGCCGTGGCTTCGATCCTCACGTGCCTGGCGCTCGTCACGCTCGTCATCAAGACCGTCGCGGAGCGCCATGTCCGCTGAGAACGGCTGTTCGCGATGAGCATCGAAGTTCGCCACGTGTCCAAGATGTTCGGGGATCATCCCGCGCTGCGGGACGTCAGCCTCGCGATCCCATCCGGCGAGCTGCTCGCGCTGCTCGGTCCCTCGGGGTCCGGCAAGACGACGCTGCTGCGCGTCATCGCCGGCCTCGAAGCGCCCGACACCGGCACACTCCACTTCGACGGCGACGATGCGACGACGCGAAGCGCCACCGATCGGCGCGTGGGCTTCGTCTTCCAGCACTACGCGCTCTTCCGGCACATGACGGTGTTCGAGAACGTCGCCTTCGGACTTCGCGTCCGGCCACGCGCGCGGCGGCCGCCGGACGCAGCGATCCGGCAGAAGGTGAACGAGCTCCTGACGCTCGTGCAGCTCGACTACCTTGGCGACCGCTATCCGTCGCAGCTGTCCGGCGGCCAGCGGCAACGGGTAGCACTGGCGCGGGCGCTCGCGGTGGAGCCGAGTGTCCTGCTGCTGGACGAGCCGTTCGGCGCGCTCGACGCGAAGGTCCGTCAGGAGCTGCGACGCTGGCTGCGGCGGCTGCACAGCCAGATCCACGTGACGAGCATCTTCGTCACGCACGATCAGGAGGAAGCGCTCGAGCTCGCCGACCGCGTGGTCGTCATGAACGAAGGCCGGATCGAGCAGGACGGTACACCGGACGATGTCGTCGAACATCCCGCCACACCGTTCGTGATGACGTTCGTCGGCGCGGTGAACATCTTCCACGGTCGCGTGCAGGACGGCAAAGCCTTTCTTGGATCGCTTGCGGTCGACTACCCCGCGCACGTGTCACCGGAGGCCAGGGAGGCCGTCGGTTACGCTCGTCCGCACGACCTGCTGCTGTCTCGAGATGGTGGTGAGGCCGCACTCCCGGCGACCGTACGAGCAGCGAGAGTGTCGGGTGCCCTCGTGAAGGTCGAGGTCGTAGACGATAACGAGATGGCGATTCAGGTGGAGCTCGGCCGCGAGCAATACGAGCAGCTCCACCTCTCGGCCGGCGACACGATCTACATCACGCCCAGGCGTCTCCGCGTTTTCACGTGAAGGACGACCTATGATCAACTCCGTTCGCGTGCCTCACTCGATGCTGATACTGGTTCACGCGCAGCACGTGGAGGCGCAACAGCTCTTTGCGACGCTCACGGGTTTACGAGCACGCACGAACGCGCTCATGAAGCGTCCGTCGATCTGGTCGAGGACGTCTTCGCCTGACAGTCCTGCCTCATCCAGGAACTGCTTCGCATCGGCCGCGCGGTAAATCCGTGTCGGCTCGACATCCACGGCTTCGAAGCCTGCCTTCGTCAGTGTGTCCCGGTAGCTGCTCTCCTCGAGCGCTCCCGCGACACAGCCGATCCAGAGTTCCATCGACCGGCGCACTGCGTCCGGCACGTCACCTCTGACGACGACATCGGACACGGCAAATCGTCCGCCCGGTTTCAACACGCGAAACGCTTCTGCGATCACGCGATCCTTGTCCGCCGACAGGTTGATCACGCAATTCGAGATGATCACGTCGACGGAGTTGTCGGGCAGCGGAATGTTCTCGATGTCGCCCTTCACGAACTCGACGTTCGTGAGCCCCGCCTTCTGCTGGTTCTCGCGCGCGAGCGCCAGCATCTCCTCCGTCATGTCGAGCCCGTACGCCTTGCCCCCGGGTCCAACGCGCCTGGCAGAGAGCAGGACGTCGATGCCGCCGCCAGAGCCGAGGTCGAGGACGACTTCGCCTGGCTTCAGTTCGGCGAGTGCGGTCGGGTTGCCGCATCCGAGCGACGCGAGCACGGCTTCGGCGGGGATCGCCGCGGTCTCGCCTTCGTCGTAGAGGTCCGCGGTGATGGGATCCGAATCGCAGCACGGGGACGTGCCGCATCCGCACGCCGCCTTCACGCCGCTGCGGGCCTGCCGCGCGGCCTCGCCATACTTCTGTTGAACGATGTCCTTGATTTGGTTCATCTGCGCCTCCACATATGTGTGTTCGCGAATATATTGGAGCCGTGATACATTTGTCAATGCGAATATATGGGCCGCACTGCAGCCAGGACCGGGAAGCCGGCGATCGACCAGCTCGAAGCCGTTTTCAAAGCGCTCGCGGACAAGACGCGCCTGCGGATTCTGGCGCTGCTCGGCAACAACGAAGTCTGCGTCTGCCACATTCACGACAGCCTTGGGCTTCCACAGCCCACGGTCTCCCGGCACCTCGCGTACCTGCGGAGATCCGGCCTCGTCGACGTGCGCCGGGACGGCGTGTGGATGCATTACCGCGTCGCGACATCGCTCGATCCCGTGGCGCGGAAGGTCGTCATGTCGGCGATCGATGCGCTGGCGGAAGTTCCAACAACCAATCAGGATCGGAAGCAGTTCGAGCGGGCGTTCGGAGAGTTGTACGTCCTGAACACACCCGACGGCGGAGCGTGTTGCGCACCGCGGGCATGAAGGGACGATGGTGATCGAGCCGGCCACGGCGCGCGACTTGCCGCACGTGCGCGCGTTGCTCGAGCGGCATCATCTGCCGCTCGACGGCGTCCGTGGCCTCGTGCCGACCATGATCGTCGCGCGTGACGCTGCGCGTCTGGTGGGCGTTGCCGCGTTGGAGCTCTACCCGGACGGCGCTCTGCTGCGCTCCGTCGCAGTCGACCCGTCCGCGCAGGGCCAGCGAGTTGGCCAGCGGCTGACGGAAGCGGCCCTGGAGATGGCTCATCAACATGGTGCGGACGCCGTGTTCCTGCTCACCACGACGGCCGAGCGATTCTTCCCGAAGTTCGGCTTCGAGCGAATCTCACGCGCGGACGTTCCGGCATCGGTGCAGACGTCGGTTGAATTCCGCTCCGCATGCCCCGCATCGGCCGTTGTCATGCGGAAGCGGCTGACGGCGGCGGCACGATGACGACGGTGCTGTTTGCGTGCGTGCACAACGCGGGGCGCTCACAGATGGCCGCCGCATTGTTCAACCAGCTCGCGGATCCCGCAAAGGCGCGGGCGATCTCGGCAGGTACGAGCCCAGCTCCGACTGTTCATCCTGAAGTCGTCGA
>JAICSD010000077.1 GCA_025937075.1 Vicinamibacteria bacterium
AGCCTTCGCGTAGGCGGGCGCTCGCGGCACCCGCTTCGCTGCCCGCTCCGCTCACGTGGCTCGGTAGCATCGCTCCCACGCTTCTAGCGCCCCCTTGTTCGGACGGGCCGTGAAGTGCAGCGAAGCCGCGGCCAGGGAGCACAATGGGCCTGTTCGGCCACTGGCCAGGGCGCCGTCTACTGCGGCTCGCACACGTCGAGGCGAATGTTCGGAAGCATCGCGGGTCCATTCCACGCGGGCTTCTGCGCGCCGCCAGAATCCGAGAGCACGTCCCATTGCTTCTGCGCCGATCCGTTGCCGGAGCAGATGATGTCGCACGAGTAGCCCAGGCAGTTGTTCCCGCCCCCCTTGCGCAGAATCCCGAACGGTCCATCGGCAATGCCGCTCGCGTTCAGCGATCTGGCGACGGACTTCAAGAACGAGACGATGTCGCCCGGGGGCATGAATCCCCACTTGGCGCGCTCGCATTCGACGACCTTCAGCGGCGAGCTGGAGATGCACGGACCGCCGGGCGCCGGCCCTGGCGCGGGTCCGGGAGCGGGTCCGCTGTTCGCGGTGCGGAACACCTGCGTCGCGCTCCAGAGGCTGGCGGTCTCCCCATCGCTGGCGCGCACACGCCAGTAGAAGGTCCCGCCGGAATCGAGCGGACTGCTCGTGAAGGTCGTATCGCCCGCGCCTTCGGGAACGATCGCCGCCGCTCTGAGTTGCGCAAACCCCTGGTCGGCCGCAATCTGGAACTCGTAACCGAGGCCGCCGACCGGTCCGACCCGCGTGGCATTGTGCGCCCGCATGGCCGGTGTCGCCGTCGAGACCTCTTCGTTGTTGACCGGAGAAACCGGAACGGGCGCGTTCACCGCCGGCTTCGGGAAGATCTCGAAGCTCGAGGTCGCGAAGGTACCCGTGTTCGCGCCGTCTTCCGCTCGCGCCCGCCAGAAGTACGCGCGTCCGATCTCCAGCCGATCGAGCTGCACGCTCGTCTGTCCATTGCCGGGCGGTACGCCGGAGCGGCTGAAGACTTTCGTCGCGAACCCGTTGTCGGTAGCAACTTCGAAGACGTAGGTCAGCGGCCGAACGCCGGTCGTGGACGCGTTGTTGACCACGAGCTTGATCGGCTGTTCGGATTCCTTGAACTTGAAGCCCTGGGCTGGGGACACCAGCGCCGGCGGGCTGATCTCGACGCCGGCAATTGGTCCCGCGACGGAAGGGCTGAGAGGATTGGAGCTCTTCTTGGCTTCACATCCGGCCAGGGCGATCGCCAGCACGCCGCCCAGAGCCGTGAGAGTTCGTGCGGCCTTGCACTGCATAACGCTACCTCGAAGGGAAGAAGGGGCGACCACGCGTCGCTGGACGCAGTACGTCGGCTATCGGCCAGAACGGCCTGGAACTGTAGAAGAGGGTCGACCCGGAAAGCACTATGAGGTTCGGTCGAGCTCGCGTCAAGCTCGGCCGCGGACTGAGGCGGACTGACGCGGACCGCGGACGACGCGGAAAATTACGCTCGCTGCACGGCGGCCGTGCGGCCGAGGTATGTGATCCCGCCGGAGAGCGAGAACAACATGATCAGCGCCGCGCCCGTGAACGAGACGAGAAGCGCCGATTCCAGCGAAAGCCCGAGACGCGTGAAATAGAACCCGAACGTCGCTTCGCGGACGCCAAACCCGTTCACGGACACGGGGAGCATCTGAACGATGAACGAGATCGGCACGATGACGGCGAGCTCGGTGAAGGCAATCGGTACGTGCATGCTGCGCGAGATCGCCAGGTAGAATCCCACGAGGACCGCCTGCACGATGATGGCGCCCGCGAAGCAGCCGAGGAGGGCGGTGGGGCCCTCCTTGAAACGAACGAGCGCGTCGGTCAGCCGCGCGATGCGTTCGTCCACCCATTCGCGATGGAACACGCGCAGCGGCTGCAGCACGCGCGCGACCCCCTGAGGCATGAACAGGGCAGGCGCGGCGAAGACGGCGCCGAGACCGAAGCCGGTCCAGAGCATGCGCGGCCCGACAGGGCCGATGCCACCCGCGCCGAGACGCCGGGCCGCGGTCGCGCCGACCGCCGCGATCAGCACGAGCCCGAGCAGACCCAGGCCGCGATCGATGAGCACGACCGTCGCCGCCAGGGTTTTCGATCCGGCGACCTTGGCGCTGTCGCTGATGCGAATGACATCGCCCCCGATGTTGCTCGGCAGAAAATTGTTGAAGAAGGTCGCCACGAGAAAGGACGCGGTGAGCGACGAGAAGGGCATGTTGACCTGCTGCGCTTTGAGCAGCAGGCCCCAGCGCCAGGCGCTCGCGAGCACCATCAAGAGATAGAGCAGCAGAGCCGCGGCGAGCCACCACGGCGAGGCATGCCGGGCGTACGACCACAGGCGCGCGAGATCGACGCGCGAGAGCAGCAGCGCGAGCAGCCCGATGCTGACGGCGGCTTTCAACACGGCAAGGCCGACGGATCGCGCGCGCGAGTGGCGACCCGGTGTGGCGGTCTGGCTATCCATCGAACGCGCAGATCACCGGACGAGATGAAGCAATGTCATGCGGGAGAGCTTGAATTGTACGGAACCGGGCCGGGATTTTCAATGCCTCCCGCGCCCGCGGACGCGACAAGATAAGGGAGGAGCTCACAAATGCTGCGTCCTGCCGCGCTGGCAATGGCCCTGCTGATGACGTCTGCCGCTGCCCTCGGTCCGCGGCGGGATACGAAACATCTGCGCGTCTCGGGTACCCATTTCGTCAGGCCCGATGGCCAGCCGTTCGAGTGGCGCGGAATCACGGCGTTTCGCCTGCTCGAGTTCGTCGCCCACGGGCGCGCCGCCGATGCGGACGCGTATCTTGCCTGGGCGGCATCGCAGAAGCTGACGGTTGCGCGCGTGCTCGCGATGGCGCATTTCCTGTTCGAGCTGTCGCCGGAGGACGGCGTGGCCGCGCTCGGCCGCTTGCTGGAGATCGCACAGCGGCACAACGTCGCGATCGAGATCGTGGCGCTGGCCGATACGGGCAGCTACAAGCTGGACGTGCGCGCGCACGTCCACCGGGTCGGCGAGATCGCCGCGCGGTATCCGAACGCGGTGATCGAGATCGCGAACGAGCCGTACCATCCGACCCAGTCCGCGGACGTGCACCAGCATCCGTTCCTGCGCGAGCTCAGGGTGTTGATCCCGTCGAGCGTGCCCGTGTCCCTCGGGACGGTGGACCCTCGCGGTGAGCTGGCCGAGGGCGACTACATCACGTGGCACTCGCCGAGGGACGAACGCTGGCCGGAGCGGATGCGCGAAGGAGCGGCTCTGCTGCAGCGGTACGGGAAGCCGGTGATCGCCGACGAGCCGATGGGAGCCGCGGACGTCGCCATCCCGGGGAAGCGCGACAATCGCCCGGACCGCTTTCGCGCCGCCGCAGATGCTGCGCGCGCGAGCGGCCTCGGCGCGACGTTTCACTATGAAGGCGGTCTGCAGGCGCGGCGTCCCACCCCCACGGAAGCCGCGTGTCTCAAGGGGTGGCTCGACGGGTTGATGAGCGCTTCGGGCGACCCGCGATAACGGTGCGCCGAGCGCCGCCCGCGAGCTGAGTCGAAGCGTCAGCTAGCGCTCGCGCCGCTCGATGACGTGGCCGCCGAGCGCATGCAGCAGCGGCGGTTTCCCGAACACGACGATCTCCGGCGCGATCCGCTCGGGCCGCGGGTCCAGCCACGACGGATTCTCCAGCGTGAAGCGCGCCACCGGACGATAGCCGGATGGATCAGTGCCATCGCGCAGACGATGGTAGAACGCCGAGCGTTTCGGAAACACCCACGGCCGATCCGTGTAGCGCTCCCAATAGAAGTTGGTATCGACTATCGGGTCGGTCTCGGTGGCGAGCATGGCTGCCGCCGTTGCCGCGAAACTCTCGCCGCGGTAGTGCTGGACATCCTCCATGAACGGCCAGAATCGCAGCGCCAGCGGCGCCTCGAAGTAGGGCAGATACGCCTCGATGGTGAAGTAGTGCAGCCGCTCGCTCAGCGTGGTGCGATGCGTCTGGAGCCACCGGCCCGCGGCGTACCGCGTATCGTGGAAGAACATCCAGTCTGCTCTGATGACATAAGCGGTGGAATACACGACGACGATCGCAATCCACGTGGATGCGAGCCGCGCCATCATGCGCGGGGCCGGACGCGAGGTGAGGATCGCTGCCGCAAGCAGCGCCAGCGATGGCGCAACCGGCACGATGAAGCGCAGCGCGTGATGCGGAGTCATGCCGTAGAACGCGTAGAACGCGACGATCCACGACGCGTGAAGGGCGTAGCCCCGATACTCCGGTGATTGGGTCGGCCGCCGCCAAAGGCGGAAGATGGCGACGATCAGACCTGCAATCCCGGTGACGAACAGCGGCCAGCCCATGATGTTGGCGAGCAGCCAGAAGTACGGGCCGTACGATCGGCGCAGCCCCACCAGCGTCCCGGACGGCGCGCCCGTGTACCAGTTGTAGACGATGCCCCAGTACCAGAAATCACGCCATCGGATGAACGCATACGGGTTCGTGATGGCGAAGGCGGCGAAACCCACCAGCGCGCAGACGATCAGTCCGCGAATCGCACGCCAACGGATCGAGTCGGCGCGGAAGCAGTACACGTGCGCAATCAAGATGGGGAGCGCAAGGAGCCACGCGGTGTGCTTCGTCGCGAACGCGAGACCGGCGAAGAGGCCTACGAGCGCGTACTCGCGGATCGTTCCCCGCATGGCGAGGCTGTCGCACGCCCAGAGACACAACGCCATGCACAGGAACAGCAGACTCTCGGGCGTCGCAAAGTGCGAAAGGTTGACGAATCCCATCGTGAGCCCGAGGAATGCCGCAGCGACGAGTCCCGTCCGCACGCCGAAGTGCCGTCGTCCGATCGCGAACATTGTGACGATCGTTCCAAGACTGAAGACGGCGGACAGCATCCGTGAGGCCCGCATCGCCATGAACTGGAGGCGCCTGCCCGGGTGGCCCGGCTCGAGCAGCGGCCAGATCCGATGCATCGAGAGCATCACCGTGTGCTCGGGGTTGGCCAGATACGCTGCCTTGACGACGAGCGCCATGGCGTAGATGTGGAGATGCGGATTGATGAAGTAGTCGGGGTCGAGCGTGTGCTCGTGGATCATGTGGATGCTCGGCTCGATCTTCTCGTCCGTGTGCCACAGATAGGGGAGGCCCCAGTCGATCCCCGCGACCGAGAGCGCGAAGTTCACCGCGAGAATTGCGCCGAGCGTCCAGATCGTCGCGCGCGAGAGCCGCGGCGTCGCCGGATGCGGCGGACCTCCGGCGAGCGTGTCGTGTGCGGAAGCCGTTATCGTTGATGGAGCAGCCATTCGTCTCTTATCCGTGGGGCTTCGCCCCGCGGACTCCCCAGCACGCTCTATCGCGCGGCCGCGTCGCTGGCGCGCTCCGTTCGCGTGGCTCACTCGCTGTCGCTCGTTCGCCTGCACCGCCATTGGACAGCGACGGCGCGGCCGCGGGCGAGCAGGACCGTTGTGCGGACTGACCGTGAAGTGCAGCGAAGGACTTGCGGAAGACGTGGAATTATACGGGAAGGCTGCAGATGCTTCAACGAACTCGTCGGCAGCCGCGTGCTACACTGACCGGTCCCCGACCCTGCAATCACATGCGGATCTTGATGATCGCCCCGCAGCCGTTCTTCGAGGCCCGGGGCACGCCGTTCAGCGAATACCATCGCATTCGCGCGCTGATCGACCTCGGGCATACCGTTGATCTGGTGACGTATCCGTTCGGGCACGATGTCTCGCTGCCTGGCCTGCGCGTATTTCGCAGCGCCCGCCCTCCGTTCATCCGTCGCGTCGGCATCGGGCCGTCCTGGAACAAGGTGCCGCTCGATCTCGCGCTCTTCGCGACCGCGCTCAGGCGCGCGCTGAGCGGCCAGTACGACGCGGTGCACTCGCACGAAGAGGGAAGCTGGTTCGGGGTCCTCATCGCCGGGCTTCGGCGCGTGCCGCACTTGTACGACATGCACTCGAGTCTCCCGCAGCAGCTGACCAACTTCGGGTACAGCCGGTCGCGCGTGCTGAAGGGGCTGCTCGGGTGGTTCGAGCGATTTGCCATCAGCCGGTCGCAGGTCGTCATCGTGATCTGTCCGCAGCTCGAAGAGACGGTGCGCGCGATCGACACGCGCGTGCCGGCGGTCCTGATCGAGAACGCGCCAGGGTCGGGAGATGCTCCCATCGCCGGCAGTGGTCAGGCGCTCCGCCGCGAGCTCGGCCTCTCGCCGGATGCGCCGGTCATCGTGTACACCGGCACGTTCGAATCCTACCAGGGGCTCGACCTGCTCTTCGGAGCGATGCGCACGGTGATCGATCATCGTCCGGACGCTCGTCTGGTGCTCGCCGGCGGCGAGCCTGCGCAAATCGACGCCGCGCGGGCGGAGGCTGCTTCCTACGGCGTCGCGGCATCAACGATCTTCGCGGGACAGCGCCCCGCCGATGAGATTCCTGCGTTCCTTGACGCCGCGGACGTGCTCGTCTCGCCGCGCAGCACGGGCACGAACACGCCGTTGAAGATTTACCAGTATCTCCGCGCGGGCCGCCCGATCGTCGCGACCCGGCTGCTCACGCATACACAGGTCCTCGACGAGCACGTCGCGATTCTGACCGAGCCGACGCCGGAGGCTTTCGGCGCAGGCATGCTCAGCGCGATTCGCGATCCGGCGCGGGCGCAGGCGATCGGGATGCGCGCGCGGCAGCTTGCGGAGAAGAAATACAGCTACGACGCCTATCTCGCGCGCACACAGGCAGCGTGCGTGCATCTGTTTCGTGACGCGACCCCGGAAATGGCGGGGGGCGTCGCATGAGTCAGGCGGCATCGGGCCGCTCGACTGACACTCCAGCCGCGCGCGAACACTACAGCTACAATGTCTACGCCGATCGAGAGATGGCGGATCGGTTCGATGACCTGCGGTTCAGCGGGCCGATCGGACGCCTCATTGCCGGCGCGCAGGAACAGCAGCTCGCGCGCTTCCTGGCGCCGCATCAGGGACGGACGATTCTGGACGTCGGCACGGGCACCGGACGCGCAGCCGTCGCGCTGGCGCGCATGGGCGCGAGCGTCACGGGCGTCGACGCATCCGCGCAGATGTTGGAGGCCGCGGGACAGAAGGCGCGAGACGCCGGGGTGGCCGTCACGTTCCTCAGGGGCGATGCGCATTCGTTGATGTTTCCGGATCGCGGCTTCGACGCCGTCGTGTGCTTTCGCGTGCTGATGCACGTGCCCGATTGGCGAGCGTCCCTTCGTGAGCTGTGCCGGGTCGCGCGCGAGCGGCTCGTCTTCGATTACCCGTCGCTCTGGAGTGCGGCGGCGCTGCAGGCCGGCGCGCGGCGACTCACACGGATCGTCGACGCGCGCGTCGAAGCCTATCGCGTGTTCTCCTCGGCGGTTGTCCGCGACGAGCTCGCGCGCAATGGCTTTGCGATCACAGCGGATGAACGGCAGTTCGTGCTCCCGATCGCGCTGCACAAGCGTGTGGGGTCGACGGCGTGGACGGAGCGGATCGAGCGATCACTGGAGCGCGCCGGCCTTACCCGGCGGTTTGGATCTCCGGTGACCATCCTCGCCGAGCGTCGCACGCGCTGACGTGACCACGGTTCTCGTCACCGGCGCGACCGGCTTCACGGGCGGCCATCTGGCGCGCTATCTCCGCGCGCGCGGTCACATCGTTCGCGCGTTCGTTCGCGATCCGAATCGCGCGCGGGACCTTGCGTCACAGGACATTGCGCTCGCGACCGGCGATCTCCGGGACGCCTCCTCGCTCCAGCGCGCCGTGGCTGGCGTCGACGTCGTCTATCACATCGCCGCGCTCTACCGTGAGGCGGGTCAGGGCGAGCGCGAGTACTTCGACGTCAACGCCCGTGCCGTCGGAACGGTGATCGAGAGGGCCGCGGCCGCGGGCGTACGCCGGGTGATTCATTGCAGCACCGTCGGCGTCCACGGAGATGTAGAACACCCTCCGGCGAACGAGGACGCGCCGGTCCGTCCCGGCGACGTGTACCAGCGCGCGAAGGTCGAAGGTGAGCGGATCGCCCGCGATGCCGCCGCGAGTCACGGCATGGAGGTCGTGATCGCGCGGCCGAGCGGCATTTACGGCCCCGGCGATCGCCGGCTGCTGAAGCTGTTCCGGGGTGTCGCACGCAGGCGTTTCGTCGTGCTCGGCAACGGCCGGCTCTTCTATCACCTGACGTATATCGACGACCTCGTCGAAGGATTTCGGCTCTGCGGCGAGGTGCCGGCCGCGGCGGGCCGCACCTATATCCTTGCCGGCCCAGAAGTGCCAACGCTCAACGAGCTGGTCGCACTCGTCGCGTCCGAGTCGGGCGTCGCCCCGCCCCGCGTGCATCTGCCCGTCTGGCCGTTCTGGCTCGCCGGCGCAGCCTGCGAGGCCATCTGCACGCCGTTCGGCATCGAGCCGCCGCTCTATCGCAGGCGAGTGGACTTCTTCACGAAGAGCCGGGCGTTCGACATCAGCCGCGCCCGCGCCGAGCTCGGCTTCAATCCGAGCGTCGGTCTGCGGGAGGGGATTCGGCGGACGCTGGAGTGGTATCGCTCCTGCGGATGGCTTTAGCGCGAACGCGGACACATGTAGACGTTCCCGAACAACTGTTGTCCCCCGTCGCATCGCGTGCGCAAGATGCGCACGGCGTCGGATGCATGCGCGTCGACGATCTGCCTGTAGGACGAGATTCGCTCGAAGTCCTCGGATGCCACGATGATCCGCTCGCGCGTCATGAACGTGATGTAGTAGGCGAGCCAGTAATCGGCAGACGCGTAGCGGACGCCCTTGGCGTCCAGGGCTCGTATGATCACCATCTTCGCGGCGATGGGTTCGTGCGTCAGGTACTCGCTCCACATCCGCGCGTGCGAGTAGCCGGCGGGCAGAGCAAAGACGATCGCCAGGGCCATCCATGCCGCCGCCAGCGCGCGGACGCGTTCCGCGCAGAGATACCAGGCGGCCAGACCTGTAGCTCCTATGACCGACAACAGTTCGTAGCGCATCGCGCTTGGCGCGCCGCATCGCAGCGTCGAAAAGCCTGCCAGGGACAGCGCGCCGACGAGCGTGAGGTACGCACAGGAATCGTATTCGGGACGCCACGCCCTTTCCTGCCCGAGGCGCATCACAATTCGAAGTGCCGCAATCAGGACGATCGCCATCAGAAGGAGCCAGGTCCAGTGCAGTCCCTGCCGGACGCTGCTTTCGATGGAATCGTTGGCGACCGGCTCGACCATCGTCCCGAATAGTCGCGGAAGATGTTCCGTGAACGCGCGCTTCACTCCGACGATCATCATGCTCGGATCGATGCAGACGCGGTTGAACAGTTCGTGCAGGTTATCGCCCGGCACACGCTGAAGATCGGCGACGGTCGTGCCAGGCCCGAGCGGCGTCGAGTACTGCTTCAGCCAGAACACGACGAGCCACACCGCGCCTGCGACCAGAAACATCGTCGCGCGCCTCCGAATCCCGTCCCGGGTGAACAGGATCCGGTGCGCTGCCTCGAGCACCAGCAGCGCAGCCAGACCGTAGATCGTGAACTCACGCTGGAGAAAGCCGATCCCCAGCACGAGGCCGCCCCAGATGGGCCGGTTTCGCGTCAGCCAGATCAGGACCACGTACAGGAATGGTTCGAGATTGCCGCCCGAAGGATCGACGAATTTCGACGCGGTCCCAGGGGCGGGCAGCAGGAAGAAGAGGGACGCAACCAGCGCACCCATGGGACGCAGACCCGCTTCACGTGTGAGGAGCCGAAGAAGCAGATACGCAATTGCCACGTTGATGAGAACGAGCGGCAGCTTCAGAGCGGCAACGGATACTCCGGCGAGAGCGAAGACGGGGGCGGCGAGCCAGGCCTCGACGGCGAGGATGTAGCTCGAACCGTACATGAACACCGGGAACGCGCGTCCTTCGACGATGTGCTTTGCCATCAGGCCGAAGATCGCCTGATCGGAGTCGAAGTACGCCTGGGGCCAGAAGGCGAAGACCGCGCAACGCCAGCCGACGAGCACGATCGCAAGCGTGACGGCGCCGGCGAACGCGAGTCGGTTTCCGTGCGGACTACCTGGCATGCGCAGCCCGATACGCGTCGGTCTGTTCGAGTGCCTCCTTCATGAGCGTCAACGCGCTGTCGACGGACTTTTTCGAAGCGCGCGCGGGAAGAAACACGCCCATCACCTGGGCCGCGATCGCGTCTTCGTGCAGGTGCCCGCCGGCGCAGAGCCCCCCGGGCATGCCGAATCCTTCGGATTGATCCTTGTAGAAGTCGTCGAGCCATCTGATCGCTTCGGCGGCTTCATCGCGCGACTGGGCGGCCCACGTGGACGAGATGCCCGCCTTGACCTGCTCGCGCTCGGCGCGGAGCTGCTGGAGCTCGCGCCGGGCCTCGCGAACGGTCCGTGCTTCGAGCACCGTGACGACGAGTAGCAGCGCGGAGATGACGGCGAGCGCGCGAACGGCAAGCGCCCACCGCGCTTCGGCATCGATGTGCATGGTCAATCCTTTGATCGGTTGATGCTGATCGTCTTCCGATCTGCTCGAGCGGAACCGTCGGGCATTTGCAGCCAGGCGCTGATCGTGTACGCCCCGGAGGACCGGTACGCGTGCGTGACCGTCGCGTCCGACACGATGCCCCACGTCGGTGTGACCTGTCCGTCGCCATAGTCGAGGCGCACGCGTCCGAACCCGATGCCGTCAGTAGCCGTATCGACGTGCACGCGCACCACCACTTCCAAGGCGTGAACCGCAGGCTGAAGGGTGACGCCGCGAGAGTCGTTCGGCCGCAGCCGGGTCCAGTCCGCGACCATCTCGCCGCTCGAGGTGAAGCAGAGGCTGCACCGCCCGGATGAAACCATGCGCCTTGCGGCGAGTTCCAGGGCGCGCGAAGGACTCAGCAAGTAGTTCGGGTCGTACCAGGTGCTGTTTGCGACGGATGCTGCGCTGGACACGAGGACGACAACGATGCCGAACGCCGGCACCATCCACCAGCGCAGGGGCGTCCGTAGCCGGTTTCGGCCCTGGACTCGCGGCGCGTATACGTACATGAGGGCGGCCGCTGCCGCGATGCAGGCAACGATGGCAACGAAGAGGACAAGATTGCGTAGGGATGGCGCTCCACTCCGGATCCCGGGGAACACGAGGTTGGGCCTCCAGCCGCTCGAGCTCGTGTCGCGCATCGCCCCGAACGCTTTCCAGTGGTTCCGGTTGTACGCGAGCCCCGCCTCCAGCGAGAGCCCCACGAGGACAACGGTGACGATGCGCGCTGCGGCGGACGGCCAGAGCTCGCGGACGAGGAGAGCGATTGGAACGATGGCAAGCGGCACGACGGCCAGGATCAACCGGCCTGGCGTACCCCCGGCCGCATGAATCGTGTGGCCTGAAGCCGGAATCAGCAGGGAGAGGCCGATGATGACGAACACCGCAGCATCGCGAGGCGAGCGCCGCGCAAGCAGCGCGATCGCGGGCGCGAGGGCCAGGAAAATCGGGGCATGCGGAATCACTCCCCATCGGCGATCGATGCCGTAGCCGATCAGATTCAGCGGGACGGACGCCATGCTGATCGGAATCCCATGATTCGAGACGCTCCAACGTGCGGTGGGCAGACAGCTGCCAGTCACCCAGTAATCGAACGCCATTTCCGAGACGAGCACGATGCCGAACGCCGACGCCAGCCGCCGGCGGGCAGTCCTGTCCGTGCGGAACCCGATGCATACCGCCAGTGCCATCCCAAGCATGAGGAAGCGCGGATGCAGCCAGACGAGCGCCCCTGCGGCCGCGCCGATCCCTGTGGCGGCGCGCGACGTCGGCCGGCCGAACGGGAGCGCGTACTTGGCCAACGTGAGGACAATCAAGGCGGCGGGAAGCTCTGGATAGAGCTGAAACGCGAACGCGACCGTAGGCAGCGTCAACACGCCGATGGCTGCCCACGCAAATGCCAGGAGATCGTCGCGGAGAACGTGACGCAGAAGCCGGAACAGCGCCGTCGCGCACGCGCCGTAGACCAGCAGCATCATGATGGTCGTCATCGGGAGTTCCGCCGGGAACTCTCTGTAGATCCCGCCATTCAGAGCCAGCAGATACCGATCGATCACGTATCCCGGAAAGAGAACAGCGGAGAGGCCAGGCTGATGGATCTGGTAGATGCCGCCGTGCCTGCCGCGAATGAACGCGTTGCCGCCCGCGACACGGTTCCACTGAAATTGTCGCGGTGCGACGGCGAACCGGCGCAAGTCGGTCGCGAGATCGCGGATTTCCATGCCGCATGCGCGGAGCAGCCCGGCGATCGTGCGGTCCAGTCTGGGCGCGCCGTCGAGCGGTTCGTCGACGAACAGGGCCTTTTGGGAGATGTCGAATCCGCCTCCCTGGCACCACACCTCGCAGTAACGCAGGTACTTTGGTTCGTCGCCGTGCAGCAGGTAGCTGAAGCGCAGGTTGGGCGTCGTCGCGGTCGCCCAGCTCAGAGCGCCAGCAACCAGAACGAGATCGAGTAGCAGCAGACGTGCCGCGGAAGGAGCCTGCCGCGCGCGACCGATCGCTGCGGCCAGCGGCCCGCCGATGAAAGCGTCCGCGCGAAGGGCCGTCCATCCGACGAGAGCAGCAGCCCACCACCATCGCAGGTCGTAGAGGAAGTACGCCGCCGGGGCGCCGTACTTGCCGATTCCGGGAAGCGCTGGAAGGACGCCGAGCCCGGCGCATGCGAGTCCGGTCAGCGGTGACAGCCACTCGCCGCTCCGCGCCTCGGCGGTGCGC
>JAICSD010000369.1 GCA_025937075.1 Vicinamibacteria bacterium
AAGCCAAGCCACTCCCCATCCGTCCAGTACTACAGGTTGTGCCGCGATTCACGCCCCGGCCGCGCGACGTTCGAGATCTCGTACTGCACGTATCCGGCGCGCTCCAGCCGATCCATCGCGCCGAGATACATCTCCGCGGCGTCCTCGTCCGGCGCGAGCGACAGCCCCGCGCGCGCCATCTCCTCTTTCAGGGGCGCGTTCGGATACAGCTCGAGGAGATAGAGCGACGCATGATCGGGCGAGGCCGCGATCAACGCGTGCACGTTCTCGAGCCATCGCGCAACGGACTGGCCCGGCAGCCACATCATCAGATCGAGGCTCACGTTGTCGAAGCCGGCTGCGCGCGCCTCGCGGACGGCTGCTTCGGCACGCGCGGCCGAATGGATCCGTCCGAGCCGCTGCAGCTCTCCATCGTCGAACGACTGCACGCCAAAGCTGATGCGATTGACACCGGCATCCCTGAAACGTTCCAGCGCGGCGCGATCGACCGTTTCGGGATTCGTTTCCAAAGTGATCTCGGGGTCGCGCGCCAGATCGAACGAGCGCCGGCAGGCGTCAATGAGATCGGCGATCTCCTGAGCGGCCAGCAGCGACGGCGTGCCACCGCCGAAGAAGATCGTGTCCGCCGCGAGCCCCCTCGGCGCGCGCTCGATCTCGCGCCGCAGCGCCGCCACGTACCGTGTCTTCAGGGCTTCGTCGTACAGACCTCGATTGAAGTTGCAGTAGTTGCAAATCGAGGAACAGAAGGGGATGTGGAGATAGAGGCCTAGCAAGTTCAATCGCCGGTACTGGCCCGTCCGCCGGACCATCCCAGCTCTTTCCCGGGCTTCAACTGCGCGCGCAGCTGTCCCTTCGTGCGCGCCGGCAGCCCCGGACGCGGGGTGGCGCGCATCTTCCACATCGCGACGAGGTCGTCGTCTCCCGCGTTCACGGGGCGCTCGCGATAATCGGCGCCGTCGATGTGGAGGAACTCGCACATCTCGTGCAGCCGCGAATAGATGCGGAAGCCGACGCGCGCCTGCAGCCCATCGGGATGCGCCGGATCATCGCCGATGTCGTAGTTCGTCGTGAAGATCGTCGCGCGCCGGTGGCTGTACCGCGCGTTCACGATCAGGTGCAGCATCTCGTCGCGCCATTCGGTGACGCGCTCGCGCCCCAGCTCGTCCAGCACCAGCAAATCGGTGCCGGTCACTTTCTCGAGCATCTCCGATTCACTGAGCCCTTCCGCGCCGGAGTACGTGCCGCGAAGCGCCGCCATCAGATCGATCGTCGTGTAGAACAGGCCCGTGCCGCCCTTCTCGATCCACGCGCGCAGCGTGGCGACGGCGAGGTGCGTCTTTCCGACGCCCGGCAGGCCGATGAGGAGAAGGCCGCGATCGAGCGGAAATTCCTCCACGACACGGCGCGCGAAGGCGAGGCCGCGCTTCAACGACTCGTTGTACACGCGGAAGTTCGCGAACGTGCAGTGCTGGTACCGCTTTGGAATGCTGGCGCGCGACAACCGGTTCGCCGCACCCTTCTGATACCAGCAGTCACAGCGCACGACGCGGCGGGCGCCATCGGTCTCGATTGCCTTCCAGCCGGTGTCGTCGCACAGCTCGCAGATCATGGGATGCCCGTCAGCGATTGAAGTGGAGGAGGGTCGCCTGCGATTCTACGCGCGCGCGATGCGATAAACAAGATCGCCGCGCACGATCACGGCCGACGGCTCATCACGAAGATCTCTAAGACCAGAAAGATCACGAAGATCAACAAAACAACATCTTCGTGATCTTCGCACCTTAGTGATCTTCGTGATCAGCCGTCGGCCGTGTGTCAGCGGGACGAATCGGGGATGAGCTGCGAACCAGATCGGTTGGCGCTGACCGCACGAGCGCGGTCGTGAGCCGCTGCTCCCAGTCGCCGAGGCCGCGCGCGAGCTCGTGCTTCACGTACTCCATGAACTCGTTCACCTCGTGCTGCATCTGCTCCATGCGGCGCCGCATGTTGAGGATGATCTCGACGCCCGCGAGATTGACGCCGAGGTCGCGCGTGAGCGAAAGGATCGTTTCGAGCTGCTCGAGATCCTCTTCGGAATAGAGACGGGTATTGCCTTCGGTGCGCGACGGCTTCAGCAGCCCTTCGCGTTCGTACAGCCGAAGCGTCTGCGGGTGGATGTTGTACTTCTGCGCCACCGCGCTGATCATGTAATACGCCTTCCCGCCCCGCTTTGCCATCGTCAGAACGTGAAGCCGCGCGTCATGGCTCGGGAGTGGATCGGATGTCGCCGTAGAGCTTGCCGAATTCGCGAATCAGCTCCTTCGATCGCTCGTCGACGACGGTGGGCAGGACGACGCGAATCTCGACCACGAGGTCGCCCGTGCCGCCAGCCGGCCTCGGCGCGCCGCGGCCGCTCACGCGGAACTGCTGCCCGGCGTGCGTGCCGGGTGGAATGCGCAGGTGCACCGGTGCGTCCAGCGACGGGACCTCGACGCGTCCGCCGAGCACGGCCTCGTGCACACCAACCGGCACGACGACGTGGATGTCGTCTCCGGCGCGGCGAAATCTCGGATGCGGCTGCACCCGAATGGTGACGTACAGATCGCCTGACGGTCCGCCGTTCCGCCCCGCATGGCCGCGTCCCGCCAGACAGATGCGCGCGCCGTCGTCCGTGCCTGGCGGCACGCGGACGGCGGCCGCCTCGCTGCGCACCTGCTGCGCCGTGCCGAAACACACGGGACAGCGATCGCTCTGCTGACGCCCTGTTCCCGCGCATGCGGCGCAGCGCTTCGTGAACACCATGTGGCCGCGCGCCCATCGCACGCTGCCCGTGCCGCGGCAATGCGCGCATCGGCCTTCGGCCGTCTGCACGTGCCCCCTCCCGCCGCACCGGCCGCACACGTCCTGTCGCGTGACGAGCACCTGACGCTCGACGCCGCGCATCGCCTCGACGAACGAGACGGTCACCGTCGCGTGCAGATCCGCGCCTGCGGCCGGCCGTCCGCCGCCCGTGCTGGTCAGCGGCTGGAGGACATCGGCGAACAGCTCCGTGAACGTCGCCGCCTGCGAGCCGCTCGCGGCCATCGAGAAATCGAATCCCGAGAAGTGGAAGGTCGCCTCGGAGCTGCGCTCGCCCTCCGGCGCGCCCGCGATGTCGTACTCGCGGCGCCGCTCCGGATCCACCAGCGTCTCGTACGCCTGCGAGATGCGCTGATAGAGAGACGCCGCCGCGCGATCCCCGGGATTGATGTCCGGGTGATATCTCCGCGCAAGGCGCCGATAGGCCCGCTTGATATCAGCGGTCGTGGCGCCGTGCTGGAGTCCGAGGATGAGATACAGATCCACGCCCTACTTCTTTTCTTCTTCTACGACCTCGGCGTCGATCACGTCTCCCTGGTCGCGGCCGCCGGACGTCGTCTGCGACGGACCGCCAGGCTCACCGCCCGTCGGGCCCGCGCCTGCACTGGCAGAGCGGTACATCGCTTCGGCCGCCTTGTGCTGCGCCTGGTTCAGCGTTTCCATCCGCGTCTTCATCGCCGCCAGATCGTTCTTCTCGATCGACGCCTTCAGATCGTTGATCGCCGCTTCGATCGTCGCGCGGTCGGACGCCGGCAGCTTCTCGCCCGCATCCTTCAGCATGCGCTCGGCCGCATACGCCGCCTGATCCGCATGGTTCCGCGTCTCGATCTCGTCCTTCCGCTTGCGATCCTCGTCGGCGTGCGACTCCGCTTCCTTCATCATGCGGTCGACCTCGTCCTTCGAGAGGCCGCTCGACGCCGTGATCGTGATCTTCTGCTCCTTCTGCGTGGCCATATCCTTCGCCGACACGTTCACGATGCCGTTCGCGTCGATGTCGAACGTGACCTCGATCTGCGGCACGCCGCGCGGTGCCGATGGAATGCCGGTCAGATGGAACTTGCCGAGGGTGCGGTTGTCGCGCGCCATCGGGCGCTCACCCTGGAGCACGTGCACCTCGACGCTCGACTGGTTGTCCGCCGCGGTCGAAAACATGTCGCTCTTGCGCGTCGGGATCGTCGTGTTCCGCGGGATCAGCGTCGTCATCACGCCGCCCATCGTCTCGATGCCGAGCGAGAGCGGGGTGACGTCGAGCAGCAGCAGATCCTTGACTTCGCCGCCGAGGACGCCCGCCTGAATCGCCGCGCCAACCGCGACGACTTCGTCAGGGTTCACGCCCTTGTGCGGTTCCTTCCCGAACAGCTCTTTGACGATCGCCTGCACGCGCGGGATGCGCGTCGATCCGCCGACGAGCACGACCTCGTCAATCTTCCGCGCGTCGACGCCCGAATCCGCGAGCGCCTGGCGCGTCGGCCCGACCGTCTTCTGCAGCAGGTCCTCGACGAGGCCTTCGAACTTCGCGCGCGTCAGCTTCATCGACAGGTGCTTCGGACCGCTCTGATCCGCCGTGATGAAGGGCAGGTTGATGTCGGTCTCCATGACGGTGGAGAGCTCCATCTTCGCCTTCTCCGCCGCCTCCTTCAGGCGCTGAAGGGCCATCCGGTCCTTCGACAGATCGATCCCTTCCTGCTTCCGGAACTCCGACACGATCCAGTCGATGACGCGCTGATCGAGGTTGTCGCCGCCGAGATGCGTGTCGCCGTTCGTGGCCTTGACCTCGACCACCCCCTCACCCACCTCGAGGATCGAGATGTCGAACGTGCCGCCGCCGAAGTCGTACACGGCAATCACGCCCGAATGACGCTTGTCCAGGCCGTACGCGAGCGACGCCGCGGTCGGCTCATTGATGATCCGGAGCACGTCGAGGCCGGCAAGCCG
>JAICSD010000488.1 GCA_025937075.1 Vicinamibacteria bacterium
CCACGTGTAATTGACCTTCGGGTTGTAGACCGTCGGATACTGCCACTGCGGGTTCGTCGCCTGACGCCCGAGATCCGAGTAGCCGGTCATGAGCTGTGTCGGCAGGCCGCCCGCGATGCGAGGATCGTTCGGCAGCCCCGCGAGGCCGAACGCTTCGGACGCGCTCGTCGATCCGAGCGCCGGCGGGTTCTTGCCGCCCTGCGTCCACGAGTACCCGAACCGCACCTCGAACAGCGAGGCTGCGCGCGCCCAGGTGCTGCCCAGCACGAACTGCCTGTTCTTCGCGTAGATGTGCCCGTTCCCGGAGCCGCCCGACGGCAGCGGCAGCGGCGGTTGATCGTCGGTCGCGAGATCGCGCCATCCATACCGGCCGAACGTCGCCAGCGCCGGCGTGATCTGCACGTCGACCTTGCCGCCCGCCTTGTCCGAGTTCGCCGTGAATTCCTGCAGCGCCGAGTAGTTGTTGCTGTTGCCGGACTGGTTCGTGTCCGGCAGCGCGCTCAGGACGTTGCGCGCGAAGGCGGTCATCGGAATCAGCGTCCCCGCCGGATACACGGTGCCGGTGCGCGGATCGCGAACGTCCACGGACATGATCCCCTGCCGCTGCTGCGGCGTCGCGATGCTCGAGATCGCCGTCGCCTTCCGCGTCTGCCGGAATCCCTCGTAGTCGCCGAAGAAGAACGCCTTGTTCTTCATGAGTGGCCCGCCGGCGACGCCGCCGAACTGGTTTCGGTCCAGCGACGGTTTCCCCGTCGGCGGCTTGAAGAACCCCACCGCGTTCATCGACGTGTTGCGCAGGAACTCCCAGCCGCTCCCGTGCAGCACGTTCGTGCCGCTCTTGTAGTTCACGTTGATCGTCGCGCCGGCCGCACGCCCGTACTCGGCGCTCATGTTGTTCGTGACGACCTTGAACTCCCCGATCGCGTCCGGCGGCGGCTGCATCACCTGATTGGAGAACCCCTGGTTGCTCGTGCCGTAGGCGTTGTTGTCCACGCCGTCGATCATGAAGTTGTTGAACGTGCTCCGGAGGCCGTTCACGTTGAAGGCTCCTTCCCTTGGCGTATTGCCCGTCGTCAGCGACGAACCGCCCTGCTTCACGCCTGTCGTCAGCAGCGCGAGCGACGAGTACTCGCGGCCGTTCAGCGGCAGCGCGCGGGTCTGATCGCCGGTGATGACCTGTCCGCGCGCGCTCGTGTCCGTTTCAATCAGCGGCGACCCTGCCGCGACCTCGACGCGCTCGGTGAGCTGACCGACGGGCATCTGCAGATCGACCCGCAGGCGCGCGCCAACCTGCACCTGGACGTTCTCCACGAGCGCCAGCGCAAAGCCGGCCTTCTCCGCCGTCACCAGATACGTCCCCGGCCTCACGGAGAGGAACTCGAAGTTGCCGTCTTCGTTCGTCGTCTTCTCGACGGCGATGTTCGTCCCCACGTTCGTCAACGTGACCTTCGCGCCGGGGACGATGGCGTTCGAGGTGTCGCGGACTGTCCCGATGACCGAAGCCGTGTCGAACTGCGCGAAGGCACTCGCGGCCGTCGCGATCAGCGCAACGAGAGCCAGGCAGGCGAATCGCATGAATCACCTCTTGTATGGCGGCCCTGAAAGGACCGCCCTACGTTCGCGGCCCTGAAAGGGCCGCCCTACGTTCGTGGCGCGGGCCTTTCAGACCCGCGTTTCTCCGGAAGTGCCGCAGAGTATCTGTCAGGAGTTGCAGCAACGCAAATGAATACGATGAAACGAAGTCGATGGATCGAACGGCTGAGCGCACGGACTCCGGAATCCATTAACATCGCCGCATGAACGACGTGCTGACGCTGATCCTGGGCGGCGGCCGCGGCACGCGGCTGTTTCCTTTGACGCACATGCGGTCCAAGCCGGCGGTGCCGATCGGCGGCAAGTACCGCCTCATCGACATTCCCATCAGCAACTGCCTGCACGCCGGCCTCGAGAAGATCTTCGTGCTCACGCAGTTCAATTCGGCGTCGCTCAACCGGCACGTCGCGCAGACCTACCGCCTCGATCTCTTCTCCGACGGCTTCGTCGAAGTGCTCGCGGCCGAGCAGACGCCCGACAGCTCGGACTGGTTCCAGGGCACGGCGGACGCCGTCCGTCAGGCGGCTCGGCACTTCGTCGGCTACGACACGGAGTACTACCTGATCCTCGCGGGTGATCATCTCTATCGCATGGACTTCTGCGAGCTGCTCGACGCGCACATCGAGAGCCAGGCCGACATCACGATCGCGGCGCAGCCCGTCACGCCGCAGGATGCCACGCAGATGGGCATCTTCCGTTTCGACGAGCTCGGGCAGATCAATGGCTTCGAGGAGAAGCCGAACGCGGCGCGGCTGCGCGAGATGAGGAGCAGCGCGCCAGGCATGGGCGTCGCGGGGCTCACCCCCGAGAAGCCGTTCGTGGCGTCGATGGGGATCTACGTCTTCTCACGCGATGTGCTGCTCGAGGCGCTGCAGCGGCCGGGCATCGATTTCGGCAAGGAGATCATTCCGGCATCGCTCGGCTCGGCCAACGTGCACGCGTTTCTCTATCGCGGCTACTGGGCGGACGTCGGGACGATCGACGCGTTCTACGACGCCAACATCCAGCTCACGCGCACCGGCGCGCCGTTCAACTTCTTCCACCCGCGGCGTCCGATCTACACGCATCCGCGCTTTCTGCCGTCGACGCGCGCGCACAACTGCCGCATCGACTCGGCCATCGTGGCGGAGGGGTGCTATCTCGACGAGTGCGAGATCGTCGAATCGGTCGTCGGGATTCGGATGCACATCGGCTCCGGAAGCAGAGTGTCGCGATCGGTGCTGCTGGGAGCAGACTTCTACCAGGAGGAGGAGGCCGCGCCCGGCGAGATCGAGGTCGGCATCGGCCGCAATGTCGTTCTCGATCGCGTCATCGTCGACAAGAATGCGCGCGTGGCGGACGAGGTGATGCTCGTCAATCCCGACAACGTGCAGACAGCC
>JAICSD010000409.1 GCA_025937075.1 Vicinamibacteria bacterium
CGGCATCGAACACGTCGTACGGAGAGATTGACGGATGCCGGTTTCCGAGCCGCCGTGGGACGGTGCCGTCCGAGAAGAAGATGCCGGCCTGATACGTGAGCATGGCCGCGACGCTGTCGAACATCGCGACGTCGATGAACTGCCCCTCTCCCGTCCTGGCGCGGGCGAGCAGCGCCGCGAGGATCGCCTGCGCCGCATAGAGGCCTGTCGCCATGTCGGCGATTGCAACGCCGAGCCGGAACGGCGGCCCATCCTGCGGTCCGGTGATGCTCATCAATCCGGCTTCGGCCTGCATCACGGCGTCATAGCCCGGTTCGCTCGCGCGCGGGCCGGTCTGCCCGAAACCCGAGATTGAGCAGTACACGAGGCGTGCATTGCCGGCCCGGAGTTGCTGAGGCCCAAAGCCGAGCCGCGGCATCTTCCCGGGACGAAAATTTTCGACGAGGACATCCGCGCGCTCGATCAGCGGCGCCAGGACCCGCTTCGCGTGCGTATGCTTCAGATCGAGCGTCAGGCTCTCCTTGTTGCGATTGATGCTCAGGAAGTACGCGCTCTCGCCGCCAATGAACGGCGGGCCCCACCGGCGGGTATCGTCGCCGAGGCGTGGCTGCTCGATCTTGATCACCCGCGCACCAAGGTCTGCGAGCTGCATCGTGCAGTACGGACCCGAGAGCACGCGCGTGAAGTCGAGGACGAGTGTTCCGTCGAGAGGCCGCATAATGGCGATATGAAGATTACCGTGTACACCGGCTCGGCTTGACGCGCCTGCGAGCAGGTGAAGGAGTTTCTTTCACGCGAAAGTGCGACGTTCGACGTGAAGAATGTCGAGGAGGATCATGACGCGTATACCGAGCTGCTGGCGCTCGGCGTGCGCACAGTGCCGCTGACGGTCATTGGAACGACGCGGATCAAAGGTTTCGACTCTGCGGCGCTGCAGCAGGCGCTCGGAGCGTCCGGCGCCGAACCGTGACGAGATCGCTGAGCAGCGCATACGCCGTCTGCGTGATCCCGCCGGAGAGTTGAGCGATCGCGATCTCGCCCAACAGATCCGTCTCGAGGATGAGCGCGTTCGCCACGCCGCGGAGACCTGCCAGCATGTCGCTTTCGGGCAGCTCCACGGGTCGCACCGATGCCGACACGCCGCCCGCGGTACGCCGCGCGGACGCGACGAGCCTGACGCGTTGTCCTTTCGCCTTTGCAGCCATCGCGAGCCGCGCGGTCGCCTGCCCGATTCCCTCCCGCTCGATGGCCTGCGGGGTCGTCCGTCCGCGCAGGAAGACGTTCGCGAGGGCCGCCGTCTTCGCGGCCGCATCCCAGCCGTCGATGTCCAGCGACGCATCCGCTTCCGCGATGCCTTCGGCCTGCATGCGCGCGAGCGCCGCGTCGAAGCTCTCGCCGTCCTCGATCGCGCTCAGGACGTGATTCGTCGTGCTGTTGATGACGCCGCGGAAGCCGCGAATGTCGACGGCGGGCAGGGTCTCGCGCACGAGATTGAAGATTGGAACGCCGTCCATCACCGCGCCTTCGAACAGAAAGGAAACTCCCCGGTCCGCCGCGAGCGCGCTCAACTCTTCGTACGCGAACGCGGCAGGTCCTTTGTTCGCGGTGATGACGTGGCAGCCAGCCGCGAGTGCGGCGCGTACGTAATCGATTGCGGGCTGGCCGGTCTGGACGTCGAGAACGGTCGTCTCGATGAGGATCTTCAGGTCCGCGCGCGATTCGCTGAGCCGCCGGACGACGTCGAAAGTGTCGAGCCCTGCTTCGAGCGAGCCGGTCGTGCGCTCGATCTCCGTCGGTGTTCGCGCAGCGTCGATCCCCTCGCGATCGAAATAGCATCCGTGCCGCTTCGTGGCGATTCCGACGATACGGCAGTCGAGGTCGTAATCGAGCGCGAGCCAGTCGCGCCGTTCCGCGAGCAGACGGCCAAAGCGGCGCCCGACGTGTCCGAAGCCGGCGAGCGCGAGATCAGCCCGCATGCGCCGCAGAGGCGATCGACATGTGCGCCAGTGTAGTCGAAATCCTTCGATGCGCTATTCTCTTGACGACCGATGCCGGCCGATCTGCTTCCGGAGCTCGCGCGCGTTCCCGCTGGGCATTTCCTCATGGGCTCCGAAGACGGCGACGAGGACGAACGTCCCGTTCATCGCGTGTACGTCGACGGCTTCGCGATAGGCGTCCAGCCTGTCACCAACGCCGACTACGCGCGCTTCGTCCGTGAGACCGGCCATCGCGCGCCCGCAATCTACGAGCTGCCGCTCGTCGTGACCGCAGGCGGCGCCGACCGCGAAAACGTCTTCCGCGAAACGGGCGTGCCGTACGTCTGGACGGACTTCACACCGCCGCAGGATCGCGCGGAGCATCCCGTCACGCTCGTTCGTTACGACGATGCGGCGGCGTACTGCACGTGGCTGTCCTCGGCGACAGGCCGACCGTTCCGGCTGCCGACCGAAGCGGAGTGGGAGAAGGCCGCGCGCGGCGGCGCGGAGTCGAAACCGTATCCGTGGGGAGATCGCCTGGAGCCCGGCTGTGCGAACTACCTGCAGGATCCGGTGCAGAAACGTTCGGGCGGCACCACGCCGTGCCGGCAGTTTCCTGCGAACGGGCTCGGCGTGTTCGACATGTCGGGCAATGTGTGGGAATGGGTGCAGGATTGGTACGATGCGGCGTACTACGCCTCGTCGCCTGAACGCAATCCGTCAGGCTCATCGAGCGGTACGCTGCGCATCGTTCGCGGCGGCGGCTGGCTCGTCTCCGATCCGCCGATGCTCTCGTGCAGCCACCGTCACCGCGTTCCGCCCGATACATACTCGTATTCGATCGGATTCCGTGTCGTGTGCGCGTAGGTTCGCGGGCCGGAAAGGCCCGCGCCACGGCGGAAGAGAACCAACATGAAGATACTTCCCATAGCAGCAGCGGCCCTGATGCTCGCGGCACCCGCGGCCGCGCAGAATCGGGAACCCGAACCAACAACGCCCGTAGTCGTCACGATGGGCGAGGCATCGGTGAAGCGCGCGCCCGACCGCGCGTGGGTCACGATTGGCGCGGAAAGCCGCGCCCGTACGGCGCAGGACGCGCAACGCGCGAATGCGGAGGCGATGAGCGCCGTGAATCAGAAGCTGAAAACGATGGGCATTGCGCCCGACGCGATTCAGACCGTCGGCTACGACCTGCAGCCCGAGTTCGACTACGCGAACGGCAAGCAGACGCTGCGCGGATACGTGGCGCGGAACCAGGTCCAGGTGAAGGTGGATGCGCTGCCAAAGCTCGGCGACGTCATCGCAGCGGCCGTGGCGACGGGCGCGACCAACGTCAGCGGCATCCGATTCGACGTGCAGGATCGGGATGCTGCCGAACGCGAGGCGCTGCGGCGCGCCGTCGCGGACGCGCGCAGCCGCGCAGAAGCCGCGGCTGCCGGCGCCGGTATGAAAGTCGAGCGCGTGATCAAGATCGAGGAACTGCGCGAGCCAGTGCCACCTCCAAGACCCATGATGATGGCCGCTAGAGCGGAGGCCGCGCAGCCGAGCGTTCCGATAGAAACGGGCGAGATCGAGATTCGCGCGCGCGTCAACCTAACGGCGGCTATTCGCTAGCGACTCCGTTTCGACGACCGGCACCACCAGCTCTGCGTCGATCAGCGATTCCTGAACCGGCGCGCGCAGTTCCGGCGTCCGCGCCTCGCGCGGCTCGAGACGTATCGACGGCAGATCCGGTACGAGCTCCTTCGAGGCGCTCACACCAAGATCCTTGAAGCGCCGCGCCGATGCCAGCACACGCGCATCCAGCGATCCGACGAACTGATCGTACGACGCACCGGCCCGGCGCAGGTGATCGCCCACATCCGCGATGTGCTCCGCCATCGTACAGAGGCGGTCGTACAGCTCCTTGCCGAGCGCCTGAATCTGCTCCGCGTTTTGCGTGAGCCGCTGCTGCTGCCACGCTGACGCGATCGTCCTCAAGAGCGCGACGAGCGTGAGCGGCGACGCGGGAATCACGCGTTGATCCATCGCGAAGTCGAACAACGTGGGATCCTTCTGGAGCGCGGCGTTGAAGAGCGGCTCCGCGGGGATGAACATGACGACGAACTCGGGCGAGGCGTCGAACTGCGCGTGGTAGGCCTTCGAGGCCAGCGCGTCGATGTGCTGGCGTGTCTGGCGGCCGTGGTCGCGCAGCAGC